>JBDKIP010000057.1:0-6717 GCA_039797015.1 Bacteroidota bacterium | reverse complement strand
TGCGGCTTCCTTTTATGAGGATATGACAATCTTCAAATGATTGCTTTTGATACCAATCCCTTGCAGCGGTTGAATCGGCAAACGATTTGTATCGATGAGAGACGCGCAAAAAATCACCGCCTACCAGTACCACGTCTTTCCATTCTGATTGATCGATCAAGTCAATGATCTGTTGATGTTCGTGGATACTTTCTTCGCCCAACTCCGCCATTGCGCCGAGCATCAGCACTTTATTTTTTGCCTTCAAGCGAATCAAATTTTCAATGGCGCTGCGCAGGCTACTGGGGTTGGCGTTGTAAGCATCCAGGATGATCTGATTGCTGCCGCTTTTTACCAGCTGGGATCGGCTGTTGGAGGGGGTGTAATTTTCAATGGCGGTACGAATGTTTTCGGGAGCCACATTGAAATACTGCCCAACGGCAACGGCCATCAGCACGTTGGGCAAATTATAATCGCCCACCAATTGGGTGCGAATGGGTCCGAGTAGGGACCCCTTGGTCATCTCCACTTCCAGAAAGGGTTGTGCAGTTCGAATGGTTCCTTCCACATCAGCATCGGCTGTTCCGTATTTGATCAATTCTCCGATGCTGCTGCTCATGTTGCGGAGATAGTCGTAGTCCCACATCACGAAGGCCGTCCCGTTGATGCTTCTCAAGTGATCGTACAATTCTCCTTTTCCTTTCCGAACGCCCTCCACGCCTCCGAATCCTTCCAGGTGGGCCTTACCGCAGTTGGTGATGATGCCATGGGATGGGGCAGCGTAGGTGCAATAACTCGCGATCTCTTTTTGGTGGTTGGCACCCATTTCGATCACGGCGATTTCTGCATCCAATGGAATGCGTAGTAAGGTGAGCGGAATGCCAATGTGATTATTGAGATTGCCTATGGTGGTGGACGTACGATAGGTAGTGCTGAGGACGGTGTGCAGGAGCTCCTTGGAAGTTGTTTTTCCGTTGCTGCCCGTGATGCCGATCACTGGAATGTTCAGTTGGGTTCGATGATGGGCTGCCAGCTGTTGAAGACAAGTGAGAACATCCTCTACCAGGATGGTTTTTCCTTCGATCGAGCAATCTGCTTCGTCGATGATGGCATAAGCAGCTCCTTTCTCCAGTGCTTGTTTGGCAAACAGATTTCCGTTGAAGTTTCCACCTTTTAGAGCAAAAAACAGACTGCCGGTTTTCAAGTTTCGGGTATCCGTTTGTACCAATGGAAACTGAAGAAAAAGCGAATAAATCTCCTCAATGGTCATGACGCAAATCTACCAACAAAAAACCCTCCACAAGGGAGGGTTTCATGAATGCTTTTTGGGATCAGCGTTTCTGGCGACGAGTCGGGAAATGCTGTCCGGTCTTCCGGCGATTTCCTTCGGGTGAACCCAGTCGGCTCATGGCGCATCGGAATCCGAGGGTGCTCATCGCCTGATCTTGTTCGAGGTAGCGGCGTGCACCTGGGCTGAGCCAGTACGCTCGGTCGTTCCAGCTACCACCTTTGTATACTTTCGAGCGTTCGGGGTCAAGCAACGTGGTGATGCCATATCCGTATTTCACCATGGATACGGAATCGCCATCGAGGAAATCGATCACGTTGCCACGCTGGTAGTTGCGGCGGTCTTTGCTTTCCTGATCGGTTACATTTACTTTTTTCACACGACCTAAGCTGTCTTTCTCATATCGGGCAGAGGGGTCCAGTGTAGTGGGATCCGCCACGTACAACTTTTGGTATTTGTTACCACGGAAGGGTGCGGGTTGATCATCATAATCGAGCGCAGAGAGCGGACGATACGTATCCTCCACCCACTCACTTATGTTGCCGGCCATGTTATAGAGACCAAAATTATTGGGGTAGAAAGAGTTGGCGGGAGCGGTGTAGAAGGCACGGTCGTTCAATCCACCGGCCACACCTGCGTTGTCACCCGATCCACGCTTGAAGTTGGCGAGGAACACACCTTGCCAGCTGCCGCGACGGGAGTCGCGCAGACCGTTCACATTCTGCGACCATGGGTATACTTGCTTATTCTGTTGCAACTCCTCTCCGCGCTTTCCTTCTTTGATGGAAGGGCGGGGGTTCTGTCCGATCAAACCATATGCCGCATATTCCCACTCTGCTTCAGTCGGCAGACGATATTCAGGAAGCATGGTGCCGGATTCCACATTGGCAGGCATGGGGGCAGGGCCTTTTCCTTTTTTCTTCAGGGCCGCACCGGGAGGCGCATTGTAAAGCCCCAACAGGTAAGAACGGGTATTGAAGTTGTTGTCACCCTGCTGTGCGCCAGGTTTCATGTTCGATTTGTTGATGTACCCTTTTTGCACCAGCGTGTTCTCATTCACGCGGTCGGTACGCCACAAACAATAATCTTTTGCTTGCTCCCAGCTCACACCCACTACCGGATAATCATTGAAACCCGGATGACGGAAATAATACTCGACCATGGGTTCGTTGAAGCTCAGCTCGCTGCGCCAAACAAGGGTGTCGGGCATCGCCCCTTCGATCACCGGCAAATACTGAGGATCGGAAGGATCGAATACGCGCGCCAGCCAATGCAGGTATTCACGGTAATGTACGTTGGTTACTTCCGTGCGGTCCATGTAGAAAGAGGGAACGGATACACGACGAGGGATGTTGTTCCAGTCGCCCATCACGTCCTCTTCGGTCTGACCCATCATGAAGGTACCGCCCTCCACAAACACGAGGCCGGGGCCCAGTCCCTGTTCTTTGGACTTGGCTACCTGGAAGCCGCCTTGATTTTTATCGTTGTAGTTCCACCCGGTGGCGCCGGATTTGTCGAACTTCTTCTTGCCTAATAGTCCGCCCTTGCAAGAGCTGAACAGCACGGCCACTGCGAGTAACCAGGAGAGGGATTTCAGTCGTTGTTGCATAAACCTATGAATTGGAATACTTTTAACGGCCCGTGGGGGGATTTATTGCGTGTGCAATAAGGCCTTGGATGCCGAATTGCGAATATAGACGCTTTCAACGACACGGGAAATAGGGGATTTACTAAATTTTAAGGGGAGAAATCCCGCAGAACCAAGCGGTTATTGATGAAGCGGACAGCTGTTTTTTTGATTTTGTTAGGTTTTTTGGTCCTTCCCTTCCAGGGGCCAACCCAGCGCAGCTATGCCCCCCAGTCGGTATTGTCGACCGGCACCTGGCACAAAATATCCACGGCCTCCGCGGGGATTTACAAAGTGGAGGGAGCCCAGCTTCTGTCGGCCGGTATATTGTCCGGCGCAACCCCCTCCGCCAACATTCGCCTGTTTGGCAAAGGAGGGGCAGCTTTGGGGGAGTCCGGCTCATCTCCTTACATCGACGACCTGCGCGAGATCGCGATTGAGGTCTTTGATGGGGGCGATGGACAGTTTCAAGCCAATGATTATTTTCTTTTTTACGCCGCGGGTCCGGATGGTTGGCAGGTCGATCCAGCGGGACAACGATTTGTCTTTTACAAAAACGGATACAGCGATTCGGTTTTCTTTTACCTGACGGTTTCCGGCCCCGGCCGCCGTGTAGCTACACAATTTGCAGGAGGTACAGGAGGGATGGTGATCGATCGATTTCTGGACCGGCAGGTATATGAACTGGATTCAGTCAATCTGCTCTCGAGCGGAAAACAATGGTTCGGCGATGAACTGGCACAAGCGCCGGGAAAATCTCTGACCAAACGATTGTCCTTTCAATTTCCGAACGCGATCACCGGAAGCACGGCCCTGATCAACAGCAACGTATTGGCGCGCAGCACGGGTGCAGGTTCCCGTTTTGATCTTTCGGTAAATGGTCAGCCGGTGGGACAACAACCCATCCCTCCAATTGGCACGAATACCTACGACCCATTTGCCATTTACAGATCCGATTTGTTCAGTGTTCCCACACCCGGACAAACACTTGATCTTTTTTATCAATATCAACCCGGCGCGTTCGGGGCACAGGGTTGGCTCGATCGAGTAGAAGTGTTTGTGCCACGAAGCCTCTCGATGAATGGCGTGAAGCTGTTGCCGTTTTGGGATTTGTCTTCGCTGGGACAATCTGCAGTTCAATTCCAAATTCAATCGGCATCCGCGGATCTCACGGTTTGGGATGTCACCGATCGATTTTCTCCGATGAAGATGCTTGGCAGCCGGAATGGAAATCAATACACGTTACAGGCGTCAGCCACCACATTCAGAGAATACGTTGCATTCACCGGATCGGATTTTCCTTCACCCCGAATCGTTGGTGCTGTTGCCAATCAAAACCTGCACGGACTCCCCGCAACCGATATGGTCATGGTGGTTCCGGCGGCCTGGCGATCAGCCGCTGATCGATTGGCTGCTTTGCATCGAAGCAGACGGAATTTGCGCGTGCAGGTGGTGTCGATCGAATCCATTCGCGAGGAATTTGGCGGCGGCAGCCATGATCCAACTGCCATTCGGGACTTGATGAAAATGTTTTACGATCGGGCCAGGAATACGCCGGGCGATCGTCCCCGTTATTTGCTCTTGATGGGAGCGAGTTCTTACGATCCAAAGAATCGGGTTCGGAACAACGATCGTCCCCTTCCTGTTTACCAAAGCATTGAATCACTCGATCCCCTGGCAACTTATTGCACGGACGATTATTTTGGATTATTGGATGATGCAGATAACATCAACAATCCGGCCATCTCCAACTTGTTGGACATCGGGATCGGACGAATTCCTGTCCGAACCTTGTCGGAAGCAATGGCCTTTGTAGAAAAAGTCGAGGCCTATGACGACTCCACCGGCAAAGGCCCCTGGCGCACGCGGTTGTCTTTTTTGGCCGATGATGAAGATGGAAATCTTCATTTGAATGATGCCGAAGGCATCTCCTCCCTTGTAAAACAGTTCGCACCTTGGATCGATCAAAACAAAATATATCTGGATGCTTACCGACAGCAGGTGGGGGCCGGTGGCACGCGTTATCTGGAAGCCAATCAGGCCCTGGACCGAGAGATTTTCCGTGGGAATTTGATCGTCAATTATTCCGGACATGGGGGCAAGGATCAATTGGCGGAAGAAGTGTTGGTGTCGCGCTCAACGGTAGAAGGATGGAATAATCCCAACCGGTTGCCATTGTTCATTGTGGCTACCTGTGATTTTGCGCCGTATGACAATCCGGCTGTACGGGGATTGGGTGAACGACTTTTATTAAAGCCGGCGTCGGGGGGCATTGGGTTGCTATCGACTGCTCGTCCCGTTTTCGCCTTCAGCAACCGCATCCTCAATGAAAATTATTTGCGCATCGCGCTGCAACCGGATGGTTCCGGGAAATATTTATCACTCGGTGAGTCGATCCGACAAGCAAAAAATCTCACCTATCAAACCTCATCGGATCTGATCAACAACCGAAAATTCAGTCTGCTCGGCGATCCCGCGCTCACGTTGGCTTTTCCTGGCGATCGAGTGGTGACCACACGTTTAAATGGCCAGCCTTATTCGTTGGCAGATACGATCAAAGCAGGATCGACGGTGATCCTGGAAGGTGAGGTGGTGGATCGGAATGGCATACGCATCCAGGATTTCAATGGGAAGGTGTATCCCGTTGTTTACGACAAACCGCGTGTGCAATCTACACTTGCGAATGATCCGGGGTCCTTTGCCGTTCCTGTGGAGATGCCGGGAGCGGTGTTGTTCAGTGGGGTTTCCTCCGTAACAAATGGTCGATTTACGTTTGAGTTCACCGCTCCGCTGGATATGAATCCGGTGATTGGGAAGGGTCGTTTACAGTATTATGCGCAGTCGGCCGATCGGGAGGCGCGGGGAACCAATGAGGAACTCGTTCTGGGTGATCGGACCGCAACGGTTTCAACGGACGTAGAGGGTCCGGCCATTCGACTTTCCTTGAACGAAATGGGATTTGCAGAGGGGGGCTTAACGAATACCACTCCGGTGCTGCTGGCGGAATTGCGTGATTCTTCCGGCATCAATACCGCTGGCGGCATCGGCCACGACCTCATCGCCCAACTAACAACTCTCTCAACTAACTCAACCCTCAACCCTCAACCCTCAACTTTTCTCCTGAACGATTTCTACCAGGCAGACCCAGACACCTACAAAAGCGGTCGCATCCGGTATCCATTGCCGGAGCTTGTACCCGGGAGCTATTCATTAAAACTCAGAGCCTGGGATGTGTTGAACAATCCGAGTGAGCGTACCCTCTCTTTTGTGGTAGGCGATCCAGAACGATTTCGCATCCAACGGGTCCTGAACTATCCCAACCCATTCAGTGGTCGAACCACTTTTTGGTTTGAGCACAATGCCCCCGGACAGAATATTTTGGTTTCAGTGGAAGTAATGACCCTCACCGGACGGGTGGTGCGTACCCTGCAGGGCCAATTTCTGAGCGAGGGTTCTTTCTGCAGGGAGCTCGAATGGGATGGACGGGATGATCAAGGAGATCGCCTCGGACGAGGTACCTATCTGTACCGATTAAAGGTCAGTGCCGCCGGAAAAGGGGAGGCCCGACACCTGGGGAAGCTGGTTATCCTCTAGTGTTTATAATTTCTTTAACAGGATTGCAATAATCGAGCCCGATCGTCGTTATCCACCAGGGTTCAAGGGCTTGAACTTGCGGAAATCCATGAGTTTCAGGGCCTTTGCTCCCGAAAAAAAATCTTTTTTTATACGGGTTTTGTAGAAAAGCCCCTATATTTACACCACTCTAAAACCTTTCTAATGAGACCAACTGCTTTGAAACTCACGGCTGCACTGCTCATGTTCT
>JBDKIP010000056.1:0-4362 GCA_039797015.1 Bacteroidota bacterium | reverse complement strand
ATTCCCGAACATCACCAGCTTGCTGTATACGATCAACCTCAAGTGGAACGACAGCATCTCCGACCTGAAACCGATTCCCTGGAAAGGTCCGGGTTACGTGATCGAAACCCTGGAGAATTTCTCCTTCAAGATCGGACCTACCTCCTTTTTTCAAACCAATACACAACAGGCAGAAGGGCTATACCAGATCACGCGAGACTTCGCTGAACTCACGGGACATGAAACGGTATACGACCTCTATTGCGGCACCGGCAGCATTGGCATCTTCCTGAGCAAACGGGCCAAAAAGATCATTGGCGTAGAATTGATCGAAGCAGCTATTGAAGACGCACGCATCAACGCCGAGCGCAATGCCCTCACACATGCATCCTTTTTTGCAGGTGATGTGATCGACATTTGCAACGATGCTTTTTTCGATGTGCATGGCCGCCCCGATGTCATCATCACCGACCCGCCGCGCGCAGGCATGCACGACAAACTCGTGCAAAAGATCCTCGACATGGAAGCCCCGTTGGTGGTGTATGTCAGCTGCAACCCCGCCACCCAAGCCCGCGACCTGCAACGACTTTCTGAGAAGTACACGGTCACCCGCGTTCAACCGGTAGACCTCTTCCCCCATACCCTCCACATCGAAAACGTAGTACAACTCCGATTAACCCGGACGATGCAGTAACTTTGCGTGATGTCGTTTGAATTCACGAGACCCGATCCATTCCCCCCGATCGTCAAAAATCTGATCATCATCAATGCATTGGTGTTCTTAGCACAAGTATTGCTCGATGATCGATACCAGATCACACAGCACCTCGCCCTGTACCCGGTGGACGTGCCCGATTTCAAACCCTATCAGATCGCGACGCATATGTTCGCGCACTCGCCCCAAATGATCTTCCACATCCTGTTCAACATGATCACCCTGTGGATGTTCGGACGCGTGCTGGAGAACTATTGGGGCGCCAAACGATTTTTGTTCTTCTATCTCGTGAGTGGGATCGGTGCGGCGGCTTGTCATTTGCTCATTCAGCATTATCGATTCGATCAAGCTTTGATGAGTGAAATGTATCAGGCACTGTACAACGACGATCAGGCCACCATGCGGGCCTTGATCAGCCAGGCCGGGTTCCTGGCCCCCGCCGTGGGCGCCTCCGGTGCCATCATGGGTGTCATGGCTGCCTTTGCGTATACATTCCCCAATACCGAACTGTACATCATGTTCATCCCTTTTCCGGTAAAAGCCAAATGGGCGGTGATCGGACTGGCCTGCATTGACCTGTTCGGCGGCGTAGCCAACCTCAGCGGCGACAACATCGCCCACTTTGCGCACTTGGGCGGTGCACTCACCGGATTCTTATTGGTCCTTTATTGGAACAAAACGAACCGGCAATCGTTGTATTGATCGTACGCATCCCATTTCTTCCTATGTCCCTTTCCGAATATTATCAAGAAAGACTCTCCTTGGGCGACCGAAAAAATGCCCTGACCCGCCTCATCGCCATCCACCTCATCGTATTCATTACCCTGATGATGGCACGAACTTATTTTTACTTTACCCGCCCCGATGAAGCCAAAGCCCTGGGCGATTTCACCCGGCAATTTTTTAGTTGGTTCGGACTACCCGATACGTGGGGCGAATGGTTGGTCAAACCGTGGACCCTGCTCACGGCCCCCTTCTCGCATTTGAGTGTGTGGACCGTCTTCGGCAACATGCTCTGGCTCTGGGTATTTGGATACATCTTGCAAGATCTCAGCGGCAACCGCAAGATCATCCCTCTTTTCCTCTATGGCTCGATCATCGGATGCATCAGCTTTTTACTGCTGCCCGGAAACAGTGAATACTATTTTGGGGCGACCGCAGGTGTGGGCGCCATTGCCGTTGCCACCACGTTCATCTCACCCTATTACCGCATCTTTCCCTTGTTGGGCGGGGGGATTCCGTTGTGGGGACTCACCCTTTTCTACGTCGTTTCTGCGCTCAGCAGCCTCAACAGCTACACCCTTGCAGGCGCCTTGCCGCAAGTATCGGGACTCCTCGCCGGCGGTATTTACTACCTGGTGCTACGCGAAGGGATCGACCTGACAGAGTGGATGAGCCGACTCTTCGATTGGTTCAATGACTTACTCAATCCCGAAAAACAAGTACGTCGTCCGGAGAAGGGAAAATTGTTTTATATGTCCGATCACGCACCCTTCAAAAAAACCGCACACGTAACCCAAGAGCGGATCGATGCCATCTTGGATAAAATCGGACAAAAAGGGGTGGATAGCCTCACGGAAGAGGAGAAAACGATCCTCAAACGTTCCCGAAACGAATTGGATTAACGAACGGCATCAATGGCTGCGCAAAGCGCCTCGCCAATGCCATCCACCGTTCCCTCGCCGGGAATCGATTGGAACTTGCCGGTCTGCTTGTAATAATCGGCCACCGGACTCGTCTCCTGCATGTAAACAGAAAAACGCTTTCGAATGACCGTCTCATCCGTGTCGTCGCTGCGACCGGAGGTTTTTCCGCGGTTCAGCAAGCGGCGTACCAATTCTTCCTCAGCTACCTCGAGCGCCAATACCAATGAAATGGAAGTATTTCGGGCCGTCAATAAAGCATCTAGCGCCTCCGCCTGTGCAACCGTACGCGGAAATCCGTCGAACAAGAATCCGGCTGCATCCGGATGCTGATCGAAATAAGCCCCCACCATGCCGATCACCACGGCGTCCGGAACCAATTGACCGGCATCAATGTAGCGCTTGGCTTCCAATCCGAGTGTGGTTTGGTCGGCAATCTCCTGACGAAGCAGGTTTCCGGTGGAAAGATGCTTGAGTCCGTAACGGGCGACCAAATGGTCAGACTGAGTGCCTTTGCCACTGCCCGGAGGGCCAAATAATACGAGGTTGAACATGGGGAGGAGGAATTCGAATTGCGACAAATTTATCGCAGGAAAGCCGATTTTCCTTTAGAAAATATAAAGCATGATTAACAAGTGTAAGTACGGATTTCGGGGCAAATCCATGAATTTTGCCTCGTGAAAAACCCAATTGCCCTTTTTGCCGTTATGTGCTTGTCGCTACTCACCACACAATGTGGTGCGCAAAACAAGACTACACCACCAACCCAATCCGTTATGGACAAAAAGAACCCCGTTTACTCCAACTCCGATACCACAAAAGTGACCCTCACGGAAGAAGAATGGAAAAAGATCCTGCCCAGCGACGTTTTCTACATCGCCCGTCAAAAAGGAACGGAGCGCCCCTGGACGAGCCCCTTCGAAAAACACAAGGAAGTGGGCACCTATTATTGCGCCGCCTGCGGCAACCCTTTATTCAAAAGCAATACCAAATTCGACAGCGGCTGCGGCTGGCCAAGTTTTTTTGAACCGATCGGAAAAGGCAACATCATTTATACCCCCGACAACAGCCACGGCATGAGCCGCACTGAAGTGCAATGCGGTCGATGCAAAGCGCATTTAGGGCATGTGTTTGATGATGGTCCACCCCCTACGGGATTGAGATATTGCATCAATGGCGTGGTGTTGGATTTTAAGAAGTAATAAGAGAGATGGAAGATGGTAGATGGAAGTTTGAGAGAATATACCAATTATACCTTCGATGCCGATTTCATGCAATAGATTATCACTTCCTTGAACAATTCCCTCACCATGAAATACCTCTTATTGATTTTTTCGATCTTGATGATGCATACCGTCCAAGCACAACGTTTGATGAATCGTAAGCGTAGTGTCATTCCCGACTGACGATCACTCTATTAATACAAAGGCCGCCCATTTGTATGAGCTGTATTTTTTTCGCAAGCTAAGTTGCGAAGCTCTAAAGGCCTTCCGGATCGACAATTTATTTTTCAACCAATTGGTATAAAACAGCTGCATGAATTCAGCTGTTTCTGCATCTGGGATCTCCCACAGGCTGGTGATCAAATACCTCACGCCAGCCATTTTAAATCCTCGTTGCAGACCAAATACTTCTTCCCCTTCTTTCACTTCCCCCAAGCCTGTCTCACAGGCGCTAAGAGTAGCCAACAAACAATGCTGTAAATCAAGATTGGACACCTCGCGTGCAGTAAGTATCCCATCCGTACGTACGCCAGCCGATTGACCCGCTTCCCATGTTTTATTGGCCCCGGCTAGCACCAAGCCTGTACGCGCAAGGGGGTCCTCAGCACGGCGAAACAAAGACTGTTTCGTTTCACCGCTTTCTGGGTAGCCCCTCCGATGGGCAGTAGTTGATCTACTAAAGGCAAAGCCGTGGGTAGCGATATGCATCACAAAAAATGAATCCTTTTGAGCGGATGCCATTTGCATCAGTCTTTCCTCCGATGCATTGGCCCCCGAAACCGCAACAACAGGCAGCTTCACA
>JBDKIP010000055.1:0-3443 GCA_039797015.1 Bacteroidota bacterium | reverse complement strand
CCACGTTGCGGGTCATCGAAAGGTCATAGACCTGTACGGCTGCATCGTAATGTCCTGCTTCATTGACGGCCACGATGTCACCGACGGAGAATTTCTTTGGATCCAGTTCCATTTCGTGGATGCTGTGCTCGGTGAGCATGGCATACCCGTTGTGCGGTTTGTGTCCGTGATCGAATTGGGAGGACATGAAGGCGGTCCACCCTCTTTCGGGTGCGTACAGAATGATGGGAAGCGGAATCGAGATCGGTTTGCCATCGATGTCCATGAAATGGAACTCATGGCCGTTCAATACGTGACCGAAAATGACCTCGGAGGCATTGAATTTCTTTTGCGGAGCGGCATGGCCATCCCCTGCGGGATTCTCGGAGGCCCAGAGAAGTCCCCCTAAAATGCTGAAAACCGCTACCATCAGGGATTTGAGACGCCATGCAGTCATACCTTCCACGAAATTTGCCGCAAAGATAAGGGGGGTGTCACAAAAACCGAGGAAAATAAGGGGTCAATTACCCGCTTTTAGTGCTCCTTCAGGATGCTTGAGCCGCCGGAGCTTTGGATCATTCCGGCGTAGACCCCACCGGCACGCATCAGTTCCGTGTGGTTGCCCGATTCCAGGATCCGGCCCTTGCCCAGGACCAGTATCCGGTCGGCTTTTTCAATGGTACTCAGGCGATGAGCCACCACGATGCTGGTTCGGTCCCGGATCAGGGTCTCGGTGGCGTGCTGGATCAGCCGTTCGCTTTCGGGGTCGACCGAAGACGTGGCCTCATCCAACACCAATACGGATGGATCGTAGAGCAGGGCTCGGGCAAATGAGAGAAGTTGTCGTTGTCCCAGGGAGAGATTCCCTCCCCGCTCCATCACCGGCTGATCGTATCCCAGGGGCAAACTACTGATGAAGGCGTGGATCCCGATGAGGCGGGCCGCGGCCTCCACTTTTTCTTGCGGAATCTCCGGGTTGTGCAGGGTCAGGTTGTCGCGGATCGTGCCGGAAAAAAGAAATACATCCTGTAAGACCACGCCTACTTTCCGACGCAACATGCGCCAATCATATCGTTCGATCGGTTCGTCATCCAACAAAATCCTACCGGATCCGATCGGATACAAACGGGTCAAGAGGTTGATGATGGTCGATTTACCGCTGCCGGTAGCCCCCACGATGGCCAGGGTTTCTCCCGGCCGCACATGAAACGATATGTCCCGGAGTACCGGCTGATCGGGCAGATAAGCGAAATCAACCTGCTCAAACCGGATGTCTCCCCGAATGAGTTTGTCGGCCGGAAGGGGATCAAGGGTGTCAGACAAATGATCGTTGTTGTCCAGCACCTTGAATACGCGTTCACCAGCGATCACGCCCATTTGCAATACATTGAATTTATCTGCGATCATGCGCAAGGGGCGAAACAATAAGTTCAGGCAGAGGATGAAAGAAATGACGATGCCTTGTCTGCTTTCTTGCAGAATCAACGCTTCTTTGGAGGTCCACCACACCACCGCCCCGATCGACAGGGCCAGTACGATTTCCACCACCGGAAAGAAAACGGAATAAGCGAAGATGGCCTGAATGTTGGCATTGCGATGTTTTTTGTTGATCCGATCGAAATTTTTCTTCTCCCTCTCCTCGGCCACGAATGCCTGGACCAATGACATGCCGGTGAGGTGCTCTTGCACGAATGCATTCAAGTCGGCCACCGCGTTCCGCACTTTTTGAAAGGACCGACGCGTGCTCTCTTTGAAGAAGTAGGTGGCAATGAGAAGAATGGGAAAGGGGATCAGGGCGACAAGCGTCAGCTGCCAATCGGCCCAAAACATATACGTTAGAACACACGTGATCGAGAGCAAATCGGCAAGGATGGGAATGAGTCCGTCCGCAAATACATCGTTGATCGATTCCAGGTCATTGATCGTCCGGGTAGTCAGTGTGCCGATGGGCGTGCGGTCGAATTGACGAAGATTGAGGTGTGTGATGTGGTGAAACACATTTACGCGCAGGTCTTTGACAACGGCTTGTCCCAACCACGCGGTTTGAAAGGAGAACAGAAAGCGAATGGCCGTTTCGATCAACAGGAGTCCTACTTGAAGGACAGTCACCCAGATCAATAAGTCGGTCAGGCTTTGGGCAATGTATACGTTGACGGTTTGCTGGATGAGCCAAGGGCGGACAGGCGTCAGCAAGGCCAGGAAGACTGCGAGCGTCAGGGATAAATAAAAACGACGCTGATAAGGTCTCGCGTACCCGTATAGCCGGCGGAGCAGAGACCATTGATTGCGGGATGCGGTGGGTTCAGCCAAAATGCGTCGTTGAGTCGGCAAAACTACTCCCCCTTGTCCATTTCCCGCTGATAGGCTTTGATGAACAGGGCGCCCAGATTTTTATACGGCGGGATGTAGTCGTCAAATTCCTTCACTTCGATCAACCGATCCAATTCTTTCCAAAACGGGATCCAGTCGATGCCCTTCCCCGCTCTTAATTTCTCGGTGAGCAATTGCATGAAGGGACGGTTGACGACGGTCATCCCGATTTGTTTGGAGGCGATGATGTGTGCATCGCTGGCTTTTTGCAGTACGTCGTGGATCAGATGATATCCGCCGCAGGAGCCCAGGAATACGATGCGGGATTTGGGCGAGAGTCGACTGATGGTAGCCGGTGCATAATAACTGTGTCCGCGATGGATGGTGATCGTGGGTGACAGATCATTCTTCTCCAAAAATTCGGTGAGCGCAGCTTGTGCTTCATCGTCTTGTCCGGTTTCTTCCGGTAAGGGACGGTTGGCGTAAATGTAAACGGGACGGCCCTTGATGGATCGTACACAAACCCATTGCGGATTGGATTCATCGATGCGCCAGTTGGTAGAATTGAACATGCGCAGAAACCCTTGAAATATGTTTTTGCCGTCCACATCTCCGTAGAAAAAAACCTGTATGACCACTCGCCCGCTGTCATTAATCAGGGATTCTATCGGCACTTGATAAACAGGTGGTATGCCGAGTTCTTTGGTGAGATCTACCTGCTGGGAGCTGTCGGCCGAACGGAACAACGTTTCCAGAATCCGATAAATGGTTTGTCCTCTTTTGTCTCCCAAGGAATCGTTGCGCGTCAAATTGCTTTTGACCAATTGCAACATTTGATCGGCAATGGGTTTTTGAAATTCTAAAATGCTGGCATAGGAATCGGCCACGTCAACCCCTGCTTCCAATCCGGTGGTGCGTTCGAGTCGGCTCACAAACCCTTTCATGAGTACTTCCGCATCGCTGAGTTGAGTGGGGTCGTTTGCAGCCGGAAAGCTCTTCAAGAAATCGCCCAGTGTATTGTATCCGGCGGCCATCTTGATGAATTTCCGGTAGCGATCGAACTGCACTTGCATCAGCAGGGAGTCGCCTCGCTTTCCAATGCGTTGCATCATCAGCGGATAAATGCCCTTTACAAAACTGGAGGTGTAGATCAC
>JBDKIP010000054.1:0-9624 GCA_039797015.1 Bacteroidota bacterium | reverse complement strand
CCATTCATGCCGACTGGCTTCGCTGGATGCAGGAAGAGCACATGCCCGAAGTCGTATCGACCGGATGTTTCAACGGTTGTCGATTGTTGCATTTGCTGGAATCGGATGACGAAGAAGGTGTCACCTATGCCGCCCAATACGAAGCGCCCGATCGCACGCATTACGACCGGTACATTGAAGAATTTGCAGATAACCTGCGCAAAAAAGGGCATGAAAAATGGGGTAACGGGTTCATTGCCTTTCGAACGCTCATGCAAGTGATCTGATCGAACAGTACCTTTGAGCACATGAATCCCTCCATTGCCGACATTCGAAAGACCTATGCCCAGGCACAATTGTTGGAATCTGAAACCGCTTCGGATCCGATGCAACAATTCGCCTCCTGGTGGAAGGATGCCCTAAAAGCCGAGATCGATGAAGTCAATGCGATGACGTTGGCTACAGTGGATGCAAACGGATCGCCGGATGCGCGCATCGTGCTGTTGAAAGGAGTGGAGGAGAACGGATTTCATTTTTTCACCAATTATCAGAGTCGGAAAGGACAACAGCTGCAGGCACAACCCAATGCCGCGCTGGTATTTTTTTGGAAGGAGTTGGAACGGCAGGTGCGGGTGCAGGGTACGATCGAGCGATTGACGGATGCGGAAAACGATGCCTATTTTTTATCGCGTCCGCGGGAGAGTCAGCTCGGCGCCATTTCCTCGCCGCAGAGTTCAGTGATCGAGGGGAGAGAATGGTTGGAGGAACGATATGCGTCCGTCACATCGGAACATGCTGAAAAAGCGCCGATACGTCCTGCGCATTGGGGCGGATATCGGCTGGCTCCTGCGTCGATGGAATTTTGGCAAGGCCGGCCCGGTCGGATGCACGACCGGATACAATACAAAAAGGACCCGAGTGGGTCCTGGTTACGTCAGCGGTTGGCGCCTTAGGCGCAACGATTACTTGGCTGCTTTTTTTGCCGCATTGCGCTTGGCAATCTTGGGGGCGTTGGCTGGACGGCTCTTGCCGAACGAACCTTTGAAACGCTTACCCTTGGCGGTTTTTTTATCTCCTCTTCCCATGATGATTGATATAAATGGTTGATGATTACAATTTATCGGCCAATTCTTTTCCGGCCTTGAAACGAGCGACTCGACGAGCCTTGATCTTGATCACATCGCCGTTGCCCGGGTTTCTGCCCACACGCGCTTTCCGCTTGTAGGTGTCAAAGGTACCAAATCCCACCAGCTTCACTTTTCCATCGGCCTTCAGGGTGCGCGTCACTGCCTCAATGAGTGAGTCGATCGCCGCATTTGCCTGCACTTTCGTGATCCCGGTATCCTCAGCGATGCGTATGATGAGATCTGCTTTGTTCATGCCCGCAAATATACGGAGGGACGAGGGAAGATGGAAGATTGGAGATGGGAGATGGAAGTTTGAGACTAGGCAAACTTCGATCTTCAATCTCCCATCTTAACCGGCGGCTCCTCCGCCTGGCTCTGCAACTGGGCAAGGCGCTGACGGGCGGCCACAAGTTCACTCATCTGCGCCTTGAAATGATCGTATTGCTCCTGGTTCTCTTGCGAAAGACGATTGTTTGAATCGTGCAGGGTTTGATGTTTTCGTTCGATGCGATTCAACTGATCTTCCAATTCGCGGATGCGGGTCTGTGCCTGTTCGAGGGACTCGGCAATGGCTCGGGCATGGATCACCTGCGACTCGAGCTGAGAGATCTTCTCGAGCAATTCGTCGTTTACATCGCCCGATCCGCCTCCATTCATTTTCAATTGCTCGATCTCATCCTCCCGATCCATCAGTTTCAACTCCAATTCCTCGATGCGCACCTCCGCTTTGTGCAGATCGGCATGCAGCGTTCGGCCCGGTTCGCCATCCAAATGAAGTTGACCCAAAGAATTCGGTTGGACAGTGGATCGAACGACATGGTGATCGAGTTTTACCCCCAACGGATCACCCGATTGCAAGGAACTGGTCAGTAACTCGCGATAGATGCGGTGTTCTTGTTTGAGGTGCGTGAGCAGCTCCTCTTTGGCCGCCAGCGTTTCCTCCAACGATTGATATTTTTCGATGGCGGTTTCTGATTCGTTGCGCAAGCGGTCGAGTTCTCTCGACAACGTGCCCGTCTCCTGCAGGAATCTGTTTTTCCATCGCTCCGTTTCTTGTCGAAGTGATTTTTCTTTTTGCAACGGATCTTGTTTGTACAATGCTCGCTGCATCCAAAAGAAATGCAAAGCAAAGCCGCCCGTAAAAAGCAAGGCAGCCCATACTCCGATCTCCGCACCGGATAGGATGACTAGAAATGCATTCATGTTCGCAGGTTTCGTGCGCAGCGTTGTTCAGCAGGGCGGAGGGGGAAATTCAGTGGTATTGGAACAAGCAAGGTAGCCCGTTGCGCACGAAAAAGCCACGTAAAATCCCTACGTAAATCTACGATGTGGATTATTTGACCAGGGTACCCACCTTTTCGCCGCTGATTACGCGACGCAGGTTCTCGGGCTGATTCATGTCAAATACGATGATGGGCAGTTTGTTCTCCATGCAGAGGGTGAACGCCGTCATGTCCATCACCTTCAATTGCTGAGAAATGCACTCCTGAAAGCTGATGGTCTCGTATTTCTTGGCAGTAGGATCCTTTTCCGGATCGGCCGTGTAGATGCCATCTACCCGTGTTCCTTTCAAGATCACGTCGGCGTTGATCTCGATGGCGCGAAGCGATCCGGCCGTGTCGGTGGTAAAATATGGATTGCCGGTACCTGCTCCGAAAATGACGATGCGTCCTTTTTCGAGGTGACGGATCGCGCGGCGACGGATATAAGGCTCTGCGATCTGCTCCATTTTGATGGCACTGAGGAGACGCGTGTAAAGTCCCACCCGCTCCAAACTTGCCTGCAGTGCCATGCCGTTGATGACCGTAGCCAGCATCCCCATGTAATCGCCGTGTGCGCGTTCAATTCCGGTTTCTGCTTCATTCATCCCTCGGTAGATGTTGCCGCCACCGATCACGATGGCTACTTGCACGCCGAGGTCGGCAATGGCCTTCACATCTTTTGCATATTGAGCGATCACATCGGTATCAAAACCGAATGATTTGTCGCCCATCAGCGATTCACCGGAAAGTTTGAGCAGAACGCGTTTGTATTTGGGAAGCATGGGGTGGATGATTTCGGGGTAAAGATATAAAACTCAAAAAAAAGGGACCCGATATTGGATCCCTTTGTATTTGATGGTGTGTTTACATTATCCGAGTGCTACGCGTTTGAAGGCGGTAACGCTTACGTTGCCGGATTCTTTCAGATAATCGGCAACGGTTTTGCTTCCGTCTTTCACGAAGGCCTGGGCGGTGAGGGTTTGCTCTTTAAAGAACGCACCCATTTTGCCTTCTGCGATCTTGGCGATCATTTCAGCGGGCTTGCCGGCCATTTTGGGATCCTGGTTCATCAATTCCATGATGATGTCTTTTTCGCGGGCGATGACATCGGCCGGAACGGAGTTGGCATCTACGGCAACGGGATTCAGGGCAGCGATCTGCATCGCTACGTCTTTACCTGCGTCCGCCGCTTCTTTGTCCATGCCCACCAACACACCGATGCGGTACGCACCGTGAATGTAAGAGGATACATAAGGAGCATCGATGCGCTCGAACTTGGTGACACCGATCTTTTCGCCAATGGTAGCGAGTTTCTCGTCGACCAATGCCGCAACGGTGAGGTCTCCGATTTTAACATTCATCAGCTCGTCCAGGTTCTGTACATTGTTTGCGATGGCCGCATCGGCGATGCTTTTACCGAAGGCAACGAAATCGGCGTTCTTGGAAACGAAATCGGTTTCGCAGCTCACGCACACCACGATGCCGGTTTTGTTGTCAGCAGTGGTTTGAGCGATGACAACGCCTTCTTTCGCTTCGCGATCGCTGCGCTTGGCCGCTACTTTTTGTCCCTGTTTGCGGAGCCAGTCGATGGCGGCTTCGAAATCGCCGTTGGTTTCGGTCAGGGCCTTGCGGCAATCCATCATACCGGCGCCGGTAGCCTGACGAAGTTTATTGATGTCCTGTGCACTGATTGTTACGGTTGACATGATTCGTTTTATTAATGGTTCTACATAGGTCTCGCCGAAACGAGACGTTCACGTTCACTTTCCGCCTGTTCGATTAGCGACGAGCGGGGGTACGACGGCGTGTTCCGCCTCCGGCACCCGGACCACCGCGGCGGCCACCACCTTTTCCTCCCTCAGCTTCTGCTTCGGCAAGGAGTTTAGCGGCTTTGCGCTCCTTCTCATCATCGGTCATTTCTTCTACATCGTCTTCCTTGGCAGCCTGGCGCTCGGCCAATCCTTCTGCGATGGCAGCTGTGATGTAGTTCACGAGGATGGTGATGGATTTGGTTGCATCGTCGTTCGCGGGAATGGGGAAATCCACTTTGTTCGGATCGCAGTTGGTATCCACCAAACCGAAGGTTTGGATGCCCAAACGCTTGGCTTCGGCGAGTGCGATGTGCTCATGTCCGATGTCGATCAAGAACAAGGCAGCGGGTACACGACCGAGTTGTGCGATACCGCCCAATACTTTCTCCATCTTGTCTTTGTCGCGGCTGAGGGTCAGACGCTCTTTCTTGGTGATGCTGTCAAAAGAACCATCTGCCAACATTTTCTCGATGCTCTGCATCTTCTTCACGCTCTTGCGGATGGTGAGGAAGTTGGTGAGCATGCCACCCAGCCAACGCTCAGTGACATAGGGCATGCTTACGCGCTGGGCGCATTCCTGCACGATGTCCTTCGCTTGCTTCTTGGTGCCTACAAAGAGGATCTTGCGTCCGCTGCGGGCGATCTGCTTCAGGGCAGCAGCTGTTTCCTGCAAACAATCAACGGTCTTGTTGAGGTCGATGATGTGGATGCCTTTTTTCTCGGCGAAGATGTAGGGCAACATCTTCGGGTTCCACTTCTTTTTCAGGTGACCGAAATGCACGCCGGCATCCAGTAACTGCTGCTGTAACGAGGTGTTATTTTCCATATAAGTTGAATGATCTTGTTTATTGGATGATTTCGATTAACGCTTAGAGAACTGGTAGCTGCGACGAGCTTTCTTGTGACCGAATTTCTTGCGCTCCACGGAACGGGGATCACGCTTGAGGAGTCCGGCTGCCTTCAGGGCAGGACGCAGTTCAGGATTCATGTCAACCAGCACACGGGCGATGCCCAGCATGGCAGCTTCAGCCTGACCTTTCACACCACCACCGGTGGCGTTGATCTTTACATCCAGTTTGTCGTGCATCTCAACGGTCTTGAGGGGACGCTCCACTTGGTTCTGCAAATAGACCAGCGGGAAATACACTTTGTAATCCTTGTCATTGACCAGGATCTGTCCGCCACCTTTCGTGACGAATACACGGGTGACCGCTTCTTTACGACGGCCGACGCTATTTTTTTGCTTTTCCATTTTCGTTTTTTAAAGGGGGGTTAGAATTTCAGTTCCTTAGGTTGTTGTGCTCCGTGCGGATGGGCGGCTCCAACATATACAAAAAGTTTTTTATACATTTTGCGTCCGAGGCGATTCTTGGGAAGCATGCCTTTAACGGCGCGCTCGATCAATACTTCGGGGCGACGCTTGATCAGGTTCGCAGCGGTCTCTTCCTTGCGACCACCCGGATAACCGGTGAAGTGATCGTAGATCTTTTGATCCATTTTGTTTCCGGTCAACACGATTTTCTCGGCGTTGATCACAATGATGTAATCGCCGGTGTCGACGTGAGGGGTGAAACAGGCTTTGTTCTTTCCACGCAGGATGGCTGCGATGCGAGAACACATGCGTCCAACGGTTTGATTAGTACCGTCCACAACATACCAGTTGCGCTTCACGGTAGCCTCGTTCGCATGCTTCGTAGTGAAATGCAGTTTACTCATGATGTTTAATTTGTGCAGCCGCTATCCCGGCCACGGTGAAATTGGGAGCGCGAAGCTAGTCAAAAACATTCGTGGGAAGCGGAATTTGGGATCTTTTTTTGATCGGACCTTTGCAACTAGCTGATTATCAGTAATAATTTTGACTATTGGTTTGAATCATCCCGCCTGCGGCGGGACTAGTTTGAAAAGTTTGAGAAGTTTAAAAAGTCGGCTTCGAAGGATCATCCTCCACTAAAAGAACTTCTCAAACTCCTCAAACTATTCAAACTATCTCCGTAGGAGATATATCATCACCTGGCCCAATCTGCTCGACCATGCCCGTTCTGAATGTCCGGTTCCCTTGATCACGACCGCCCGGCCGTTTTTATCAGTGAATCCTTTTTTGCGCAGGACGCCTTCCACCTGTTTCAGCAAAGGCGGATACAGGGCATCGAGTTCCTGATCGCCCCCATCTAAATAGATGCGGTGTGTTTTCGGGTTCGGAAGATTTTTTTGGAGATAGGCGAGGTGGGCGGGAATGAACGGATTGCCGTCAACAGAAAAGGTTCCGGGCCAATGGGTGCTGAGTCCGGCTGCGCGTCCGAACACGGTTGGGTATTCGCAGATGGCATATAGGGAGATGAGTCCGCCCATGCTGCTGCCCGCAATGGCAGTATGAGCCGCATCCGTGTGGGTGGAATATCGTTTGTCGATCAGCGGCTTCAATTCTTCCACGAGGAAGCGGAGGTAGTTGTCCGATTGCGGTTGGAAGCTGGCTTGGGTTCTGCCTTTCTCTTGGAGTTCTTTGGTGATTTTGTCTTTGTCTGACTGGGATAGGCCATCGAATGGTTTTTGTGGGAAATAGTCGGGGTGACGCGTGACGCCGCCGTTCCAGATGCCCACTACGATGGTCGGGGGGATTTTTTTCTCGCTGATCAATGCATGCATCGTCTCATCCACCTTCCAGCATTGTTTGTTCCAGGTGAGGGTGCTGTCGAACAGCATTTGTCCGTCGTGCATGTACAGCACTGCATATTTTTTTGAGGGATCGTATCCGTCGGGCAGCCATACATCTACATTACGCGGGGTGACATATTTTGATTTCAGCGAATCGATCCGCTCGATGCGACCGGAAGAAGGCATGGGGACTTGCGCACGGAGCGTGGATATGATCAGCAGCACGCATACAAAGGTGATGGCGTATTTCATTGTTGTAAAGTAATTCAAAGAGATGGAAGATGGGAGTTTGAAAACTCCTAACCCCAACTCCAATCTTCCATCTCCCATCACTTCCCCTAAACGTCTTTCTTCGAAACTAAATACTGCACCCAAACCAAACTCATCAACAAGAACATCGCCACCAATTGATGCAGCTGCGCCATCCATTCAAACGCACCCCAGGTGCGGGGGACGATCTGCACACTAAATAAGACCGAGGCGATGCCTAACAGGACCTGAAGAGTTACGATGGATAGCGGCAACCACCAGAGGCGATGGAAGATGGGAGATTGGAGTTTGATTCGATAGAGGTTGAAAGAGAGAAGTAGCACGCCGATGAAAAGAAGATAGCCTAGTCCCCGGTGCACAAAGTGAATCAGGATCTTGTTCTCCAAAACGTTCAGGAGTCCCCACTCGGCACGCCACATCGCTTCAGGCATCATCTCGCCGTTGATGTCCGGCCACGTAGGCGCCGCCGTAGCCGCTTTGTGTCCCGCCATCAACGCACCGAACGCCAATTGAATCACCAGCAGGGCGATCAACACCAACGTCAAATTTGAAGTGCGTCGATCCGCGATCACTTGCTTCTTCCCCACCGTCAACTCCATCGCAAACCAAAACGTATACGCAAACAATCCCAACGCAAACAAGAAATGCAAGGCCAGTCGAGTCGGCTTCACATAGATCGCATCACCGGTAAGACCACTCGCCACCATGATCCATCCCACAGCTCCCTGCAAAGCCCCCAATAAAAACAAAATGATCATGGGTTTCACCATCTCCTTCGTAAAGCGACGCTGAACCAAAAAAATCAGAAACGGAATCAAAAACACCACGCCGATCAGTCGGGCCCAAAACCGATGAAACCATTCCCAGAAAAAAATGAACTTGAACTCCCCCAGATCAAAATCAAAATTCAAGAGCTGATACTGCGGTGTGGCTTTGTATTTGTCAAATTCGACGAGCCAGGCAGCTTCACTCAAGGGTGGAAACGTACCCGTCACCACATTCCACTCCGTGATTGATAAGCCACTGCCCGTGAGTCGCGTGATCCCACCCAACAACACCTGCACGATGATCATGAAGATGCCCACCCACAACCAATTCCGCACCGGACGATCCGAACGAGCCATCAGATTTTCTTTCATGCCGCAAAGGTAACGCGCACCGATCCGCAGAATGAATCTGTTTAATTTTTTAGACCTTTGGATGTGCTTTCGTCATACCTGGATAAAAACAGACGCGAAGCCGGCTGCGACGAGGCCGGAAGAGGTTGCTATGCCGGACCCGTATTCGCCGCGGCCGTGATCCTCCCACCCGATTTCCATCACCCCCTGTTGAACGACTCCAAACAAGTTTCAGAAAAGAACCGAAACATCCTCCGCCCCCTCATCGAAAAAGAAGCCATCGCCTTCGCCGTGGCCACCGCCTCCGTAGAAGAGATCGACTCGATCAACATCCTGCAAGCCAGCTACCTCGCCATGCACCGCGCGATCAAATCACTCAAAAAGAAACCGGAATTTTTATTGATCGACGGCAACCGATTCAAACCCTACCCGAAAATCAAGCACGAATGTGTGATCAAAGGCGACGGAAAATTCGCGGCCATCGCCGCCGCCAGCATCCTGGCCAAAACCCACCGCGACGAGTACATGCATCGCATCCACAAGGATTTCCCGCAATATGGGTGGGACCAAAACAAAGGCTACGGAACCGCCACCCACCGAAACGCACTACAAGCCCACGGCCTTTCCCCCCATCACCGCCGCAGCTTCCAGATCCTGCCTACACAAATGCCGTTGTTTTAATTTTTTATTTTTGTAGCGAATTCAGACCCGATGAAAACAAAAACCATTAGTAAAAAGACAAAGACAAGCGATGCCAAAAAATCATCCTTCGTGAAAAAATTATCCGGAATCGCGCCAATAAAAAAGTCTGAACGCTCGGATAAATCTTACACGGATTACTTGTTAAATAAATACTTGAAGTAAGGCGTTGCCTGAAAGAGCTTCCCAAAATATCAGCAACAAGAGGCTCAGGTACTCGCTTAGAAAAAACAAAATCTTTTCCATAGACGGGAGATAGTATTCCCTTCTCTTCCATCTTCCATCTTCCATCTTCCATCTTCCATCTTCCATCTCCCATCCTCTCTCAACCCTCAACTCCATCTCCTCAACTAAATCACGCCCGCTCCCTCCCGGATCACCACTGGCTCCTCATCCGAACAATCCACCACCGTTGAGGGAACCATGCCCCCGATGCCACCATCAATTACAGCATCGACTTGGTTGCCGAAATTCTCGTACATCACATCGGGATCGGTGGTATCCTCTACCTGCTCACCCGGCAAAGATGTACTCAGAATGGGACGACCCAGTTCACGTACCAGCGCCATCGCGATCGGATTGTCCGGAATGCGCAGTCCGATGGTCGATTTCTTGCTCTGCAAAATCTTCGGTACCAGTTTGCTCGCCGGAAGAATGAAGGTATACGGACCAGGCAAATGATCTTTCAACAACCGAAACGTGGGTG
>JBDKIP010000053.1:0-6814 GCA_039797015.1 Bacteroidota bacterium | reverse complement strand
ACACCTTCTTCGTCATCCGATTCCAGCAAATGCAACAATCGACAACCGTTGAAACATCCGGTCGATACGACTTCGGGCATGTGCTCTTCCTGCATCCAGCGAAGCCAGTCGGCATGAATGGCATGATTCACTTTAACGGTTACGTTGTAAAGGAGCGGTTTCATTTTTTGAGTTCGAGGTAAACGGGACAATGATCGGAATGCTTGACATCGGGATAGATCTCAGCATCCTTCAATTTGCTTTTTAATGTATCGGTGATGCTGATGTAATCAATGCGCCAGCCCTTGTTGTTGAGTCGAACCGAAGGGAATCGTTGGCTCCACCAGCTATATCGATGCGGCTCGGGGTGAACATGACGAAACGTGTCGACCCACCCGCTTTCAAAGAATTTGGTCATCCAGTCTCTTTCTTCGGGAAGAAAGCCCGTAGTGTTCTTATTTCCCTTCGGATCGTGGATGTCGATCTCTTGGTGAGCGATGTTGTAGTCGCCGCAAAGGATCAATTGCGGATGGGTTTTGCGTAATTTTTTTAACCAGGCATGGCATTCATCGAGCCATTGGTATTTGTAGGCCTGACGATGCTCGCCACTGGTGCCGCTCGGAAAGTATGCATTGATCAAACGGATCTTTCCGAAATCCAATTGGATGACGCGACCTTCTTCGTCGCTCGCACCATGACCATTTCCGTATTCCACCTGATCGGGCAGGATCTTGGTAAAGACCGCTACGCCACTGTACCCTTTTTTCTGCGCGGAGAACCAGTAGTCGTGGTAGCCGAGTTTGTGCAGCTCGTTGGTATCGATGTCTTTTTGCTCTGCTTTGGTTTCTTGCAAGCAGATGATGTCGGCCGGATCGGTGGCCAGCCACTCCAAAAAACCTTTTCGGATGGCAGCCCGTATGCCGTTAACGTTGTACGAAATGATGCGCATTGAGTAAAAGCAGGTAGTTTTATACTACTTAAAGGCAATTTAATCGATATGGGGCACAAGAATCATCGAAAGCATTCCAAGAAGCCAATAATTCCCTCGAAGGAGCATGTTTTTTTAGAGGGACCGAAAAGTCGGGGCTATGAATTTTTATTTGCCCTGCGCGTCTTCCGGCAGTTCCTCAAAGGATTTCGGACATTACATTTTCTGGGCCCCTCGATCACTGTATTCGGTTCCGCTCGTTTCAAGGAAGATCATCCTTATTACCAACAAGCCCGTGAATTTGGCGCGCGGATCGCGAAATTGGGACTCGCCACGATGACCGGAGGCGGACCCGGCATCATGGAAGCCGCCAACCGAGGAGCCTTCGAGGCAGGCGGATTATCGGTTGGATGCAACATTGTACTCCCATTCGAGCAGGAGGAGAATCCCTATTTGCATAAGTCCATCACCTTTGAACATTTCTTTGTTCGGAAAGTCCTCTTAGTCAAATACTCGTACGCATTCATCATCATGCCCGGTGGTTTCGGCACCATGGATGAGTTGTTTGAAACCCTGACCCTGGTACAAACAAAAACGATTACGAAGTTTCCGATCGTCCTTTTCGGCAAACAGTATTACAAACCGCTAATGGATGCCATTGTCGATATGGAGAAACAAGGAACGATCTCTCCTGGCGACATGTCGCTCGTTAAATTCACCGACAGCATCGACGAGGCAATGGAGTTCATTGCAGCATACATCAAAAAACATTATACCGTCAAACCCCGCAAACGCTTGTGGTGGCTCTTTGAAAAGCGATGAATAAGAATTCAACTATGTTTGCAGCTCAACTATTTTTATGGAACTATCCGGTGTCGACATTCTGGGTTATGTAGCGGGACTGCTCACCGCTTTTACGTTTCTTCCCCAAGTCATCAAAACTTGGAAAACCAAATCTGCTAAGGACGTTGCCTTGGCCATGTTCGTGATCGCTTTTACCAACCAGATTCTCTGGCTGGCATTTGGGATCCTTCGAGATGATCCCGTCATCATCATCACCAATGCGCTTATGTTGTGCATGACCGGCATAATGATCTCCCTGAAGCTCAAGTACAACCACAAGTAATGGCCGTAGATACGATCATTTGGGACTTGGGCGGCGTACTGATCGACTGGAAGACAACCTATGTGTACGACGAACAGTATTTCGATACACTCGAGACGCGGAAAACATTCTTCGACACCGTCTGTACCAATGATTGGAATGAAAACCAGGATGCCGGCTATTCCATCGCAAAAGCGACAGCAGAAAAAATTGCAGAGTTTCCGGAGTGGGAGTCGGCCATTCGTGATTTTTACGGACGCTGGGAAGACATGCTGCGCGGTCCAATTTCTGAAACGGTTGATATCTTCCGAGAACTGCGCGACACCCAACGCTATAAATTTTACGCCCTCACCAATTGGAGCGCGGAAACCTTTCCGATCGCCCTCGATCGATTCGATTTTTTGCATTGGTTCGACGGACGCCTCGTGAGCGGCGAAGAAAAAACCAGAAAACCCTTTCCTGAGTTTTATCAGCTCTTATTCGATCGGTTTCAGATCGATCCCGAGCGCTCCCTGTTCATTGATGACAATCTGCGGAACATAAAGGCTGCGGAGGAACTGAAGATGCCGGGGATTCATTTTCAAGATGCAGCGCAATTACGGTCGGAGTTGCTAGGGAGAGGGATTCTGAAGAAGTAGAAGGTCTAAAGTAGAAAGGTTTAAACGTTCAACCTTAATCATTCTACAACTGTCCTCAACCACTTAGTCGCTTCCTCTAAACTCATTCCTTTACGTGCCGCATAATCGGCCAGTTGGTCCTCTTTGATCTTGCCCAGTCCGAAATAATGTGATTCGGGGTGCGCGAAGTACCAGCCGCAAACGGAAGCAGGCGGATTCATCGCCAGGCTTTCGGTGAGGGTGATGCCGATGTTCTCCGTCACACTCAGCATCGAAAAGAGTTTTAATTTCTCGGTGTGATCGGGACAGGCGGGGTAGCCTGGGGCGGGACGAATGCCCGCATATTCTTCTCTGATCAACGCCTCGTTCGACAACTGTTCATCGGCTGCATAGCCCCAGAAATCTTTTCGTACGCATTCGTGTAAATACTCGGCCAAGGCCTCTACCATTCGGTCGGCTAGGATCTGCACGATGATCTTGTTGTATTCATCTTGCACGTCCGCGAAGGCCTGAATGTGTTTCTGTGCGTCGTGGATGGTTACCGCAAAGCCGCCCATGAAATCGTTGCCACCGAATTCTGTGGGACGAACAAAATCGGCTAAAGAGTAGGTGGGCTGACCCACTGCTTTTTTCAATTGTTGCCGAAGCATTTCCAATTTTACTTCACCCGTCTCCGTTTGCAAATGGATCGTATCGGCATTGTTACTCTGTGCAGGCCAAAATCCATAAACCGCTTCGGCCCGGAACCAATTTTCCTGGATCACTTGGTCCAGTAATTTATTGGCATCGGCAAAAAGTTTTTTTGCTTCTGTTCCGTAAATCGCATCCTCAAATACTTGCGGATAGCGTCCGGGCATTTCCCAGGCAATGAAGAAGGGCCCCCAGTCGATGTACTTCGCGATCGTGGCCAGGTCGATGTTCTTCCAAACCTGTACCCCTTTTTGTTTGGGCGCTGTGGGCTTGTAATTTTTCCAATCGAAATATTCCTTTGTGATGACAGCTTCTTCGTAGGAGATTAGATTCTTTTTATCCTTATTGGCGAATTGCTTACGAAGTGTCTCGTATTCGCTGCTTGTATTTCCCAGAAACTCTTTTTTCTGTTCCTTGTTCAATAAACTGCTGACGACCGTAACACTGCGCGAGGCATCAAGTACATGTACCACACCGTGTTCATACTGTGGATCGATCTTTACGGCGGTGTGCATGCGGGAGGTAGTGGCGCCGCCGATCAACAGGGGCTGTGTCATCTTGCGGCGTTTCATTTCGGAGGCTACGTGCACCATCTCATCGAGGGATGGCGTGATGAGTCCGCTGAGTCCGATCACATCCACCTGCTCTCTTTCAGCGGTATCGAGGATCTTATCCGCGGGTACCATTACGCCCATGTCGATGATCTCATATCCGTTGCAACCGAGTACAACGCCCACGATGTTTTTTCCGATGTCGTGTACATCTCCCTTCACGGTGGCCAGCAACACTTTTGGCGCGGAGCCTTGTGCGGCGAGGGGGTTGTTTCTTTTTTCTTCTTCGATGAAGGGGGTGAGCCAGGCCACGCTTTTTTTCATCACGCGGGCGCTCTTGACGACCTGAGGCAGGAACATTTTTCCGGCACCGAACAGATCGCCAACGACGTTCATGCCGTTCATCAGCGGACCCTCGATCACTTCCAATGGTTTTGGATATTTCAATCTGGCCTCTTCGGTATCGGTGTCAATATAGTCGGTGATGCCGTGAATGAGGGCATGTTTAAGTCGTTCTTCCACCGGAGCACTGCGCCAGGCTTCGTCTTTTACTTCAGTTTTTCCTTTTGCTTTTACGGTTTCGGCAAAAACGATCAATTTCTCGGTGGCCTCGTTGTTGTCGTTGTTTCGGTTAAGGATCACGTCCTCGCAGAGATCCCGGAGCTGTGGTTCGATCTCATCGTATAGGGCTAGTTGTCCGGCATTGACAATGCCCATGTCCATTCCGGCACGGATGGCATGGTATAAAAAGACCGCGTGCATGGCTTCACGTACGGGCTCGTTGCCGCGGAAAGAGAAGGAAAGGTTGCTGACGCCGCCGCTCACGTGTGTGAGGGGCATACGTTTTTTGATGCTTCGGGTGGCTTCGATGAAATCGACCCCGTAGTTGTTGTGTTCTTCGAGACCGGTAGCAACGGCAAAAATGTTCGGGTCGAAGATGATGTCTTGTGGCGGATAATTCAGTTTGGTGGTGAGCAGGTCGTAGGCGCGTTGGCAGATGGCTACTTTTCGGTCCTTGGTATCTGCCTGTCCTTTTTCATCGAAGGCCATCACGATCACGGACGCGCCGAAGCGTTGGCAGATCCTTGCTTGCTCCAAGAATTTTTCTTCTCCTTCTTTCAGAGATATGGAGTTGACGATGCATTTTCCTTGCACGCATTTGAGTCCCGCTTCGATGATCTCGAATTTGGAGCTGTCGATCATGATGGGAATGCGGGCGATGTCGGGTTCACTTTGCAAGAGGTTGAGGAACGTGACCATTGCCTGCTTGCCGTCGAGCAGGGCATCGTCCATGTTCACATCAAGCACCTGTGCGCCGCTTTCCACTTGTTGGCGAGCTACGCTGAGCGCTTCTTCGTATTGGTTATCGCGGATGAGTCGGGCGAATTTCTTGGAACCGGTCACGTTGGTTCGTTCGCCTACGTTTACGAAGTTGGTTTCGGGTCGAACGACCAGCGGTTCGAGTCCCGACAACCGCAAATAAGGTTTGATCTGATTCAGTTCGGTCATGGCTTATGCTTCTTCTGTTTCGGTCAGCGTAGTGAGTAATGCGGGCAGTGGGCGGGGTTTGATGGTTTTCACCTGTTCGGCGATGTGTCGGATGTGATCGGGGGTGGTGCCACAGCATCCGCCCACGATGTTCACCCATCCGTTGCGGGCCCAGTCCTCCAGGTAATGTCCGGTATCCGCCGGATGTTCGTCGTATTCGCCCATGGCATTCGGCAAACCGGCATTGGGGTAGGCGGATACGAAGCAACTGGCGAGGTGAGATAGTTCTTCGATGTGCGGGCGCATTTCTTTGGCACCGAGGGCGCAGTTGAGTCCCACGCTGATCGGATTCGCGTGCATCACGGAGGTGTAGAATGCTTCGAGTGTTTGTCCGCTCAGGGTTCTTCCTGATGCATCCGTGATGGTACCGCTGATCATGATCGGAAGGGGCTGGGTGCCGGTTTCATCGGCCAATTTTTTGATGGCATAGATGGCGGCCTTGGCATTGAGGGTATCGAAAATGGTTTCGATGAGCAGGAGGTCGACGCCGCCGGCGATCAGACCGCGTACCTGTTCGGTGTAGGCAGCTACCACTTCATCGAAGTAGATGGCGCGGAAGCCGGGGTTGTTCACGTCGGGGGAGAGGGAGAGCGTTTTGTTCAGCGGACCGATGGCTCCGGCAACGAATTTGGGATGTTCGGTGGCATTGGTGTTGTTGTCGCGGTACCAATCTTCCACGGCTTTTTTGGCGCAGTGTGCAGCGGCTACATTGAGTTCGTAGGCCAATGATTCCATTTGGTAATCGGCCATGGCAATGAAGGTGGAGCTGAAGGTGTTGGTCTCGATGATGTCTGCTCCCGCATCGAGGTACTCGCGGTGGATGGCGGTGATCAGTTCGGGTTTGGTGAGGCAGAGGAGGTCGTTGTTGCCTTTGAGGTCGGTGGGCCACTCAGCAAAGCGGGTGCCGCGGTAATCGGCCTCTGTCAGTTTGTGGCGCTGGATCATGGTGCCCATGGCGCCGTCGATCACGAGTATGCGCGCGCGTAAACAATCCTGGATCGTTTTCATCGTCGATGTGTTGTGAACTATAAACGCGGGGGAAACCGAGAAGGTTGTGCACGTTTATTAGTTCGGTTTTTTACAGGCTGAACAATAAACAAATCCGCCTGGGAGGCGAAGGTAAGAAAAATGGCCGTTCACGGCCATTTTTCGTTTAGGAGATTGAGTTGAGAGTTGAGGTTGAAAGATTAATGTTTAGCGTTGAAAAAATTGGAAAAGAAAAAACCTTCAACCTCAACTCTCAACTCCATCTTCTCAACCTATTTCGAGACGTATTTCTCTACGGGCAATCGATTCTGGAGGCTACGAGCCAGGGTCATTTCGTCGGCGTATTCCAGTTCGCCGCCGAAGGCGATGCCGCGGGCGATGGTGGTGAATCGAAGCGATTGGTTGGGCA
>JBDKIP010000052.1:0-9637 GCA_039797015.1 Bacteroidota bacterium | reverse complement strand
AAAAATGCATGGGGCTCACCCAGCTCGATGAATTGAAAAAAGCATTGGAAGAGAGGATCCGGTCCTTATCGAACACAAAGAATTGATTTTAAATATTTATAAACGAATTGAAGTATGCCTTGCGGAAAGAAAAGGAAGCGTCATAAAATCGCAACCCACAAGCGTAAAAAAAGACTGAGAAAGAACCGTCACAAGAAGAGGAACAAATAAGAACGTTCTTCTGACGGCCCTCCCCCTAGGGGGTAGGTCTGTTTTACCCAGATGGTTCATTCAACCGATGCAACGGCCATAGGTTTCATTACCTACGTCTTGGGCGCATGCCCGGATGATTTCCCTCTTGAATCGTACCATCCCCGCTATTCGGCATGTTGATTCGCGCGCGAACGACATGAACAAAGAATTGATCATTCACTCCTCAGCAGAAGGCGTTGAGATCGCCCTATTGGAGGACAAGCATTTGGTGGAACTGCACCACGAACGCAACGATGCAATGTTTGCGGTGGGTGATCTGTATTTGGGGAAGGTCAAGAAGCTCATCCCGGGTCTTAATGCGGCTTTTGTGGACGTTGGATTTGAAAAGGATGCGTTCCTGCATTACACCGACTTAAGTCCTTATGCCCGCTCGCTGCTCAAGTTTACCCAGCGCTCGATCGATGACAAAACGGAGCCTGGATTGGACTATGCCAAATTCACGTTTGAGCCGGAGATCGTTAAGACCGGCAAGATCAATGAGGTGCTCAGCGGCAAGCCCAATGTATTGGTCCAAATCCTGAAAGAACCCATCGCTGCAAAAGGTCCGCGACTCAGTTGTGAGATTTCTTTGCCTGGACGATTTGTGGTGGTGACCCCTTTCAACAACGTCGTCGCCGTTTCCCGAAAGATCCATTCCGGTGAAGAAAGGAAGCGCTTGCAAAAGATCGTTGAGGCGGTCAAGCCCAAGAACTTTGGCGTGATCGTACGAACCGCAGCAGAAGGCAAGAATTCAGCCGAACTACACGAAGACTTGTCGATGCTCGTAGGCATGTGGAAGAGCATACAGCAAAACCTGCGTGGTGCCGTAGCCCCGGCCAAGATCTTAAGCGAACAAACAAAAACGACCAGCATTCTGCGCGACCTGTTGAACGAAAGCTTCAACCGGATCGTGGTAGACGATAAAACACTGCATGCGGATACGAAGACGTACATCCAACGCATTGCACCGGAAAAGGCAGACATTGTTACCCTGCATCAATCTTCTTCTCCCATTTTCGATACATACGGGATCACCAAACAGGTTAAATCTTCTTTCGGAAAAACCGTGAACCTGAACAGCGGGGCCTATCTGATCATTGAACATACCGAGGCATTGCATGTCATCGATGTCAACAGCGGATACAAAAGTGTAGGAAACAATCAGGAGCAGAATGCGCTGGAGACCAACCTGGAGGCTGCGGAAGAGATTGCCCGTCAATTGCGCTTGCGGGATTTGGGCGGCATCATCGTGGTCGATTTCATCGACATGAAACTGCCGGAGAACAAACGCAAGCTGGCCGACCGGATGGAGGAGATCATGAAGACCGACCGTGCCAAGCATGCGGTGCTTCCCATTTCCAAGTTTGGCATCATGCAGATCACGCGTCAGCGGATGCGTCCGGAAGTGAACATCAATACACAAGAGAATTGTCCCACCTGCCAAGGCACCGGCAAAATCGGTTCTGCCTTATTGCTGGAGGATTCGATCGAAAAGAACCTGCATTACCTCAGCACGCATCAGCACAAGCAATTGGAGCTGGTCGTTCACCCGATCGTGTACGCGTACCTCACCAAAGGATGGCCTTGGAGCACCAAAGTGGCCAAATGGAAGCGGAAATTCGGCATGCGCATACAAGCCAAGGCAAATACAGCCTCTCATCTCACTGAATACCGATTCTTCGACAAGAATCAGGAAGAGATCAAGCTTTAATTGTTAATCGGGGTTATTCGAAGGGGATAGTCCCTTGAAGCGGCAACATCAACAAAATCCTTACCGGTCGATCGGATCAGTAATTGCCCTACTGGAATCTTTGATGGATCGACCATGAATGCTGAGCTATCTAAACGCTCATGCATTGTTTTGGCGATTGTGATCATGCAGGAAATCGAATTCGAATAGGAGTATACAGGTCGGCCGCCTGGAGGCTGATCGGCGATGTATCGTTGTGTCGGTAAATAAACCGTATCCGTGCTTTTCGAATGAAAAATATAAAGCGAATCATGCCAGAACAATGTTCCGTTGATTCGAATTGCATCGCCCTGCTTTAGGGATGGGTCTCCTGCATATTCAATCAGGACCGACTTAGCCTTCACTCGTATCATGTTCTTATCGTTACGGCTATCCCCGCAAGCAGCCAACAGCAAAAATAAAAACAGGCAGCCGATGAACGGCTGCCTGTTGGCGATAAAGTAATATCGCATGATTCAATTATTGAGAAAGCTTCCAACCAACGTTGGCAGCAGTAGTTACTTCATTGAATTTACCTTCTTTGGCACCGGCATTGGCCTTGCCTCCGAATGTATACGCATTTCCGCCAACCACTTTCATTTGTTGCAGGGGAACTGGCAACTCAGTTGGTGTACCACCGATCAACAAATTTTGTCGACGCATGAAGGCATAAGGAGGAACAGGTCCGCTGGCAGCGTCGATACAAACTGAATATTCCCAGTGAAGGGCCTTCTTCACGTCTGCAGCATTGGCTGGTACGTTGGGCAGGTTGCCCAGCGCCTTACGGCTGTAAGATGGGCTATTGAGGATGCCTGCAGCAGCAGCAGCATCGCCCGCCATCAATTTGGCCTCTGCCTTCAGCAACGTAGTTTCTTCATTCTGCCAGAAGGGTGAAACGGCTCCGGGAACAGCGAGGAAGTTATATACGTTGTCCCAACGAGCACGTGCATAGTTGGTAAACAATCCGCGGTTGCGGTCTGCACGGAGGAAACCGAAGTTCGGCGTGTAGGAAAAATACACATTGAAACGAGCATCATCCGTTTGAACAGGGGATAACAAAGTAGGCGCTGCCGGATAATAGTTTGGATAGGTTCCGGTGCGGTCTACGAGATGAGCGACCTTAATGTCTACAGGCAGGTATCCAGCTCCATCACCGAGCAAATAGATCGCCCAGTCCAATGTTCCAGGATATACGCTTTCATTTGCGTATTCATAGATCAAGTCTGCAGAGGGACCTGCATTTGCGTAATCATACACTTTATTCCACCAAGATGCACCCAGGGCCAAAGCCTCTGCGTTGTCGCGAGGCACGCTGGCCATCATTCGAGCGGCCATACCATTACACCAAGCAACGAATTGTGTCTTGTTGATGGTCAAACCTGGAATGAAATTGAAATTAAAGGAAGTCGCAGCGTTGGCGGCAGCGATGGCAGAATCCATGTAAGCCACGCCATTCTGGACCATTTCCTTATAAGAGTTGGGATAATCCGTAAAAGTCGGAACATCTGAGGAGCGACCATTCACGATCACACCGCGGTCATAAATGGCACCGAGATATCCGTTGGCAAGACCTTTGGCAAAATAAGCAGCGATCTTGGAGTCAGAGGTACGATCGTTTCCGTTCGCATCTTTGATCGGCTCGCCGGCACGGATTTGCAGCAGGATGGCATTGGCATCCAGATTTGCTTGCGCGAAACCAGCCCAGTAATCAGCAATCGCTCCATAACCTCCGTAGGTATCGGCGTTCTTGATGGCCAGACGGGGCTCCTGTGCCCAATCCCAGAACTCCAGGTAACGATTGGTAGATGTGATTTGATCGGCCATGCAAAGCAAATGCACACCGGTAGCACCATTTAAAACGGTGTTCATAACACCGATAACGGCACCAGAACCTACTTTCACTGCAGCACCGGGTAATTTCAGGTACTCTTCGTAGGTGAGTTTGTTGGGGTCTTCGAACTGAAGATCCCGCTTGCACGACGCCAGCATCAATGTGCTAAGCGCCAGGAAGGTGATGATCTTATTCATATTCTCTTGATTTTAGAGGTTGATGGTGAGTTTACCACTGAATGTGCGATACACCGGGTAAGGATAGTATTCAAAATATCCCTCGGGATTCACACCGGTGTACTTAGTAAAGTAGAACAGGTTACGACCGATCAGGGCCAGACGGGCGTTCTTTACAACTTTACCTACGGCGCCCAGTTTGCTTCCAGAAAGGTTATAAGCAAGTGACAATTCACGGATGGCTACGAAAGAATTCTTCTCGAGCCAGAAGTTGGTAACGTTGTTACCATTGTAGATGCTCTGGATGAATTGCAGGGGAAGACCACCAGAGACATAATCTTCAAACAACTTCGTACGGTTGTCGAAGGTCAGGTACTGAATGGTAGAGTTGTACTTGTAACCACCTTGCTTCCAGTCAACCAGGAAGAACAAACTCAACTTGTTGTCGAAGAAGCTGAATGTTTGAGGCAAACCGATCTGGAAGTCTGGCTCACCACGCTGCAAGTAAGCGGTGTTGCCTGTGGCGGCATCCTGGAAGAATACAGGACGCTCAGCTGCAGTGCCCAGCTTGGATTTCTCCACAACGAACCCTTTTGAATTCAGCGTGAAGTCTGAAGGCGACAGATTACCCGGTACGTTTGTTACGAAGCCAGTGGTTTTGTCAATCTGCAACTCATCGAGGCTACGCAATACTTTGAAGCCCCAGAATGCATAGGCAGAAAGTCCCTCCGCTTTGCGGAACAATCCATCATAGGTAAACTCAGGAATGCCACCGAGATCGGTGATCTTGCTGCGCACCAAGGTGAAGGTCAGACCGGTATTCCAGCGAACCTTCTTGGTGTTCATGATGTTCGAGTTTAATTCGGCCTCGATGGAGCGAGATTGTACCGCTCCCAGGTTACGCCAGATGAGGGCCGTACCATTCACCTGCTGGATAGGAGGTGTTTGGATGAAGTCCTTTTGGCTATTCGCAAAAGCGTATGTCAAATTGAAGTTCAGCTTATTGAACACCTGTCCGTCAAATCCGATCTCCACCTCGTCGGTGTACGAGCGAGACAAACCGGGGTTTGCCAACTGAATCAAGCTTACGTTGGTACCAGATACAGATGTCTGGCTGTTCTTGGCATTGTAAGGAGGAACGGAACCCGCACGACCAAAAGCGGCGCGGAATTTCAATTCATTTACAGGACCCAATTTGAAGTCTTCCGTGATGCGGTATGCCGCACTCACACGGGGGAAGAAAGCAGACTCAGCGCTGGCACCGAAGCGGCTGCTTTGGTCAACACGACCCAAGGCGTCGAGGAACAATTTGTTTTTCCAACCCAAACGGGCATTCAGGAAATAACCGTTATTGATCGTCTTGTTCCAATCAGAGTTCATGGAACGAGTCGCCGGATCGGTTACAGCCAATTCCTTCAGGGGAACAGTCAGGTTATAACCGGAAGCAGAGAATGACTCTCCGTTGTACTCCTCATAGATATACTTAAGAGAAGCGCCATACTCGAAATCTCCTTTAGAACCGGAGTAGTTCAGTTGGATGTTTCCGTTCAGGAATTTGTTGGTGGAAGTACCCATGGCATAGTTACCATTGTTCAAAGACGGAGTGGCCGTAATGGTTTGGTAACCGATGGGATAATAGCTCCAGTTGTTGCCGGTCTCGGTGTTCATAGAACCACTTGCAAACACGTCGAAACCTTTTGCAAAGCGCCAGCGGATGTCACCACCCAACAAGGTGTTGGTGGAAGCACTGTAAACCTCACGCTGATCCCACTCATAGAGCGGATTGTAGAGGTTTGCGTTCTGGAATTCGAAACCAGTGGGCTTAGCCTTGTACGTTCCATCAGGATTCTTCTCGGTCAGGTCCATGAACGGCTCATATTGCAGGGTCGCTGCAAACAAAGTTCCCTGGGTGTTACGAGAAATGAAATCAGACGGACGATTGAAATTGATGTATTGGAAGGTTACGTTCGTTTCGATCTTGTTCGAAGGATTGTATCCCACGTTCACCTTCATGGTGTTACGTACGTCAGCATCCACGATAGATACGGCACCACCACGACGCTGATTTTGGAAGGAAACGTAATACTTCAAAGGACCTTTCGCATCTGACATAGAAACTACGTAGTTGCTGAAGGGACGATTGTCCAACAACGCACGCGTGTTGTCAAATGTCTTTTTATAAGGATTCATCTTGATCGAGAAACCATTCGCCTGATAGTCGATCGTACGCTGGAAAGGAGAAGCTGGATTCGTGATCAGGAAAGATCCGTCGGGATTCACTTTGTAGATGTGCTTATCGGTCAGTTCCGGAATGCGCTGAATGTTGTTGACACCGAACTCAGCATCCGCAACGATCGTGGGCTTGCCACCGGTGGAACGACCTTTCTTGGTGATCACCTGGATAACACCGCCCTCGGCACGTGTACCGTAAAGAGCAGCACCTGCACCACCTTTAACCACCTCGATGTTCTCAATATCCTCGGGGTTCAGGTCGCTTAAGCTCAAAGAGGTCTGGAAACCATCCACCACGATCAATGGAGCGATGTTTCCGAATACGGACTTGGCACCGCGCAGGAATACAGCCGCTCCACGGTCACCCTGTGTTTGGCTGATCTGAATACCCGCTACGCGTCCGCGGAGGGACTGAGAGGCATCCAGCTGCGGAACGATGTTGATCTCACTTCCTTTCACAGAAGTGGCAGCAAACGTCAATTTCTTTTTTGAAGTGGCTTGCGCAACACCCGTTACAACCACCTCGCCGATTTCACCGGAAGCAGACTTCAGGGAAATAGACAAATTGTTGCCGGAAGCAGCTACTTCCATAGAGGTCATTCCTACATAAGAAACGACCAGGGTTTTTACACCCGCCGGCACACTCAGCGTGAACTGGCCATTGGCATTGGTAGTGGTAGTGGCGTTGGCACCTTTGGCAGCGACCGTAGCGCCTACCAACGGATTGCCATCCTCACCCGTTACACGGCCCGAGATGGTCTGCTGGGCAAAAGCCACGCTCACAGACAACATCAAGCCAACCAGAAAAAATAGTTTTCTCATCGCAAATGTTGATTTGGTATGGCCCAAAAATAAGGAAATGTTAATATTTTTCCCAACATCGTAAATCATATCTGATGTGGGCGGACAAAAAAGGCGCCAGCTACCCGCCGACGCCCAAGTCATTGATTATTAGTTCTATTAGCCCCGGTCGCGGCTATCCAGGTAGATCATGATGTACTGAATGAGCTGCACCACCGCAGCCAGCGCCGCTACCACATACGTGGTGGCCGCCCATTTCAAGGCATCCTTCGCCTTGGGGTATTCCTGGTTGTTTGTGATGTTTGTGGTTGATAACCAGCTCAATGCGCGGTGACTGGCATCAAACTCCACGGGCAGGGTCACCAACGTGAACAACACCGTAACGCCCATGGCCAGGATACCTATTAATAATATGGTAGGGTTTTGCGTGGTCGCCAATACAATCACCCCGGCCAGCAGGATCCAATTCACCAGCTGGGAGGTCACTTGCACCGCCGGAACCATTTTGCTGCGAAACACCAAGGGGCCATATGCCGTGGCATGCTGAACGGCATGTCCGCATTCATGGGCCGCCACCGCCGCGGCGGAGATGCTGTTGCCATGATATACTTCCGGACTTAGATTGACCGTCTTATTCAAAGGGTTGTAATGATCCGATAAGAACCCATCCACCGAGATCACCTGCACGTCGTAAATGCCGTTTTCCCTCAACATCCGCTCCGCCACCTCCTTACCCGTCAGACCGGTAGAGAGCGGCATCTTGCTATACTTGGTGAACTTGGACTTCAAGATCGCAGAAACCAAAAAACTGATCCCCAGAAAAAGAAAGGAGACCAACATGATGTCACTTGTCATAATCGATTGATTTTACAGGATGAACATCAAATTTCTGTCCAAAAAAGGCATCTGCCAAATACCCGTCGTTTTGTCAGACCCCCATCTTCCCACAAAAGAACAACTGTCTGAAAATCAATGAGACTCGGCAAAGTAAAAATGCTCACATACATTTGATATTCAACTGGTTAACAGGATTTATTTGACGTGAGGGCCATTGTCCTTCCACAACGGATTCCAACAAAAAATTTCGCCGATACCGCAAAATATTATTGCCCAAACCGCCCCTGATTTGTAATTTAGCAACAGAATTTAATGGGTTAGTAAGTCGGGCTGGTCTTTTGACCGGCCCTTCTTTTTTTCAGCCTGTTTGTATTCCTTCGTCCTACTACGATCGGGTGTATTCCTTGCTGCATTCCTGACCTACATTTACAATCCACCGAAAAAAATAATGCGCACGGCATGAGTAAAACAAAGACTGCCTATTTCTGTCAACATTGCGGCTATGAATCCGTCAAATGGTTGGGGCAATGTCCGGGATGTCAACAATGGAATGGTTTCTTGGAAGAACCCGTGCATAAAGACGATAAGAAAAAAAAGAAATGGACAGATGATGAAAAACGCATCGGACCCAAAACCGTTTCCCTACAAGACGTCGAGTCAAAACCTGAACAGCGCATTCAAACACCCGACACGGAACTCAATCGCGTATTGGGTGGAGGGATCGTAACCGGCAGCTTGGTATTGGTGGCCGGCGAACCCGGCATCGGAAAATCAACCTTGTTCCTTCAAACGGGATTGCAAGTAAAGAACATTCGTGTACTCTATGTGAGCGGTGAAGAATCGGAACAACAGATCAAGATGCGCGCCGACCGATTGAACGCGCGAAACGATGATTTCTATTTGCTGACGGAAACATCGACCGACGAGATTTTTTTGGAGATCAAACGGATTCGCCCCCAACTCGTGATCGTTGACTCCATTCAAACCTTACAAACACCACACATCGATTCTTCCCCCGGCAGCGTATCACAGATACGGGAATGCGCAGCCGAATTCCAGCGCTTCGCCAAAGAATCGAACATTCCGGTATTTCTCATCGGACACATCACGAAAGACGGCAGCATCGCCGGACCCAAAGTGCTCGAACACATGGTCGACACCGTTCTTCAATTTGAAGGCGATCGCCACTATGCATACCGCATCCTGCGTACCCTGAAAAATCGTTTTGGAAGTACGGCCGAGCTCGGGATCTATGAGATGAGCGATCAAGGAATGCGCGGCGTCATCAATCCAAGCGAGATCCTCATCACCCAAAAAGAAGAAAACCTCAGCGGCATCGCCATCGCAGCTACATTGGAAGGATTGCGCCCCCTGCTGATCGAAGTACAAGCACTCGTTACACAATCGGTTTACGGCACTCCACAACGTACGGTATCGGGTTTTGATTTGCGTCGACTTCAATTGCTGCTCGCCGTCTTGGAAAAACGAGGCGGATTCCCGTTCGGCAACAAGGATGTATTTCTCAACATTGCGGGCGGACTCAAGATCGAAGACCCATCCATCGATCTGGCCGTCCTCTGCGCATTGGTTTCCTCTCACGAAGATCAACCCCTGCCCTCCTCCATCTGCTTTGCCGGTGAAGTAGGATTGAGCGGCGAGATCCGCGCCGTCAACCGGATCGAACAACGCATCGCCGAAGCAGAAAAACTTGGATTCGAAAAGATCATCGTGTCCAAATACAATCAGAAAAATTTAGGCAAATCCAAATTCGGCATCGAAGTGGTGGCGATGAGCCGAGTG
>JBDKIP010000051.1:0-5415 GCA_039797015.1 Bacteroidota bacterium | reverse complement strand
ATACTGCAGTATTGATGAGTTATGCAAACAGGGTTTACATCGTTCCGGGATATGGGTTGGCCGTAGCGCAGGCACAACACATCTGTCACGAATTGGAAAAGTTATTGGAAAGCAAGGGAGTGGAAATCAACTATGCGATCCATCCGGTTGCGGGGCGCATGCCCGGACACATGAACGTATTGTTGGCAGAAGCGGATGTTCCTTATGAGAAATTAAAGGAGATGGAACAGGCAAATGATGAGTTCGGTACAACTGATGTGGTATTGATCTTAGGAGCGAACGACGTTGTCAATCCCGCTGCCAAAACTGACCCCGCATCACCGATTTATGGCATGCCCATCTTGGATGTGGAACTGGCCAAGCATGTCATTGTGAACAAGCGAAGCATGAAACCTGGTTATGCGGGCATTGAAAACGAACTTTTCTTTCGTCCCAAAACCTCCATGTTATTTGGGGATGCAAAAAAAGTGTTACAGGATCTTGTGGCTGAGATCAAATCCCTCTGATCGTCGTGTCGTTCCCGGATACTTTTCTGGATCACCTGCATGGGCTTGTCGGTTTCTCGACCGACGCCTTTACAGATGCCCATCAACATCCACCGCCCACCTCCATTCGGCTAAACCCCTTCAAGCCGGTTGAGCTGCCTTATCCACGGACATCGATTCCTTGGAGTCAATACGGCTTTTATCTCGACCAACGGCCCTCCTTTACATTCGATCCGTTGTTTCATGCCGGAACTTACTATGTGCAAGAGGCCAGCAGCCAACTGTTGGAGCAGTTCATTCGATCCGATTCAAGCCTCCAACAACCCCTTCGAGCACTGGATCTGTGTGCCGCGCCCGGTGGTAAGTCAACACATTTATTGTCATTGATCCATGCGGAGAGCTTATTGGTATCAAATGAAGTCATTCGCGGACGATCCGGTATTTTATGTGACAATATGGACAAATGGGGCTCTTCCAACACCGTGATCACACAGGAGGATGCAGCGGTATTGGGAAAGCTTACTGGTTTTTTTGATCTTGTCTTGGTAGATGCTCCCTGCAGCGGAAGCGGCTTGTTTCGAAAAGATCCGGACGCGCAAGCCCACTGGAGTTTGAAGGCAGTGGATCATTGCGCAGCTCGGCAACATCGGATCATCGAGGACATTTGGCCTTCCATAAAAGAAAATGGGACGCTGATTTACAGCACATGTTCTTACTCGGCTCAGGAGGATGAGCAGGTCATATCCTGGATCTTAAATGAATTTGATGCTGAATTGATTTCTCCGCCAATGCCTGAGTCATGGGGGGTGATTGCTTCCGGAGGCGGATATAAATGCTGGCCAAATCTGGTTCGGGGAGAAGGGTTTTTCATCTGTGCGTTCCGAAAGCGTGCAGCTGAACGGGAACATCACACGCGCGATCGTTCCTTCTGGCAGCCGTTGGCAAAATCGAATCATCAATTTCTGAAGGACTGGTGGCAGGCAGCGGATCATGAACTAATCAGTTGGAAAGACATGTGTTGGGGGATTTCTTCCAAACACTTGCCCGATCTGACTTTGATTGGATCCGTTTGTCAGCCGGTTCGCATCGGAACCCGTTTGGGTTCCTGGTCGAGGGCCGATTGGATTCCCGATCATGCATTGGCGCTTAGTCGTCATCGAGGTGAGTCGATCCCTCAAGTGGCGATGGCCAGAGACGAATCCATTCGGTATCTTCAGAGAGGAGTGGTGGATCGAAGCGGACTTTCCCGTGGTTGGCATTTGGTGACCTATTCCGATCATCCGATTGGTTGGGTGAAATCGCTGGGGAATCGCCTCAACAATTATTATCCATCCCATTTACGAATTTTGAAACAATCTCTCGAATGAGTCCATTCCCAAAATCATTGGTTTCAGTCATGCCAAATAAATTCCCTGTTTGTTTGTTGATCAGTTTCTTATGCATCATGTTCGGTTCTGTACAGGCACAGACGGAAGGGTTGCTGTTACAAAAATCCCCTGCCGGTTTTTATGTAGAGCACAAGGTGTTGCCCAAACAAGGACTTTTTTCGATCGGAAGGCAATACCTGGTTCATCCACACGCATTGGCGAATTTCAACAGACTGGATCACAACAAAGGCTTGCAGATCGATCAAGTCATTCGGGTGCCTTTAAGTGATACGAATTTTGAACGTAAAGTGGGAGAGGGGATACCTGTTTTTTTGTCCGCATCTGCGGATGATGAGATCAGTGATCTGGCCTCCTTTGTTGGGACAGATCCTGCCTTGATTCAATGCTGGAACAGGTTTGATGGAACAGTCGCTGCAAAAGGCAGCCGATTGATCATTGGATTTTTGAAAACCGGTGAACCCTCTGACAGACGAGTAAAACTTTCCTGTCCAGACAAACCTAGTCAAACACCTCAACCTACTCAACCTACTCAACCCGCTCTCTCCTTCTACGAACAAGCCTATCTGGATCAAATTCAACGAAATCCTGTTTCCAGATATTCAACTGTTGCAACATCCTTTTTTACATCCGAGCGTGGATGGAAGGATGGGAAATTTTATGTGTTGCTCAACGGAGTCAATCCGGGTACGATCGTCAAATTGATCAATCCGGAGAACAAGAAAGAGGTCTATGCCAAAGTATTGGGGGAGATGCCGCGGATCAAACAAAATGAGGGGTTGGATCTCCGTATCAATGAAGCGGCGCTTGATGTATTGCTGCCAGGTAAACGGGATCGTTTTTCAGTGGAACTTACCTACTGATCGGGTAGTCGGTACCCTCTCAGCCAGGAGGCCACGTCCATTCTTTTTTTTCCGGCGAGTTGTAATTCCTCAATGTGTATCCATCCATCGCTGGCGGCCATGGAAAAGTTACTCTTGCCGTCTGATCGCCAACTGCCCGGCGCAAGGTTGTGCGGGGATATCTCCGGCTTCGCGGAAAAGATCTTCAAGGTAGTGTGATTCCAATCGGTAAAGGCGCCTGGATATGGACTCAGTCCCCTGATCAAATTGTAAATGCTTTCGGTTTTTTGGTTCCAATCAATCTTGCAGGTATCGGTATGGATCTTGGGCGCTTTGGGCAGATGGCTGTCATCTGTTGTAATGGCCTGAGGCGTTTCTTGGATGGATCCTTCCGCAATTCCTTGTAAGGTTTTTACGATGATTGATGCGCCGAGTTGCATCAATCGATCATGAAGGACTCCGGCCGTTTCATCCGGGGATAAATCGATTTTTTCTTGCATCAGTACTCCACCAGTATCGATCTCGTGTTGCAGGCGGAAGGTGGTGACACCTGTTTCTGTTTCTCCATGGATGATGGCCCAATTGATGGGTGCTGCGCCCCTGTACTTGGGAAGTAAGCTGGCGTGTAGGTTGATCGAACCCAGGGGAGGCATATTCCAAACGGACTCGGGCAGCATCCGAAAAGCAACTACCACTTGAACATCCGCTTGCCAAGCCCGAAGTTGATCCTGAAAGCCGGGATCTTTTAATTTTTCGGGTTGAAGCAGTGGCAGTTGGTGCTGAATGGCTGCTTTTTTTACTTCGGATGGTTGAAGTTGCAGTCCTCTTCCGGCCGGACGATCTGGAGCGGTGATCACTCCCACCACATTGGCTCCGGCAGCTAACAATGCTTCCAAGCTTGCCACGGCAAATGCCGGTGTGCCCATGAACACGATGCGGAGATCAGATAGGTTGCGACTCACCTTAGTTGAAATCTTTGTAGAGCAAATATTTTTTCCGGATGGCTTTGAACTCGTTCAGTTTGGGTTGCCAAGTGGCCCGGATCTGATCTTCTGTCATTCCTTTTTTTATTTGCTGCCAGAGATCGTTGTTGCCCGCCAGTTTTGTAAAAAAAGATTCTTCCATCTTACCGCTTTTGGGAAGGAGGAAGAAGCTGTCTTTTTTGGGAAATTGCTGATACCCTTGGAGCAGCCATTTCAATTGAACGCGGTTGTTGACCAGTTTGGAAACTTTATCCGGCGTCCCGCTTAGGTCCCAGCCGTAACATTTCTTTCCATACAGCTTTGAATTTTTTGCACCATCGTTGGGGTTCGGCGTAAAAGAGTAAAGTGTTTTTGGTAGATCGGGGTGGCCAAACACCTGAAAGGGCTTGTCGGTGCCTCTGCCTTCGCTGAAAACCGTTCCTTCAAAAAAGCAGGTGAAGGGATATAGATAGATCGATTGTATGTTCGGCAGGTTGGGAGAAGGCTTAACAGGCAATACATATCGGGCATTGTGGTCGTATTGCGCGCAAGTGATCACCAGCAATTGAAATGCATCGTCTTTCAGTTTCAACTCTTTTTCTTCTCTGTCGTCCTGAAACAGCGAAGCTTCCCCCTGTTCATCCGAAGCGGGATTTTCGGTTGCAAGAGACGCAACGGCATTTAGTGCATCTGGGGATTGCTCGGATCTCTTCATATATTTATCAACGGGGATCCATTTTTCACCCAACAACATGCCGGCGTATTCACCCACGGTCATTCCATAAACGATCGGTACGGGTTGTCTTCCAATGAATGAACGGTAGCGGGTATCCAGCACAGGACCATCCACATAATGACCATTCGGGTTGGGGCGATCGAGTAAGATCAACGGCTTTTTAAATTCAATGGCGGATAGGATGTACTCCTCCAGCGATGAGATGAACGTATAGAAGCGTACACCTACATCTTGGATGTCGAACAGCAGTACATCTACTTCTTGTAAATCTTTTTGATCGGGCCGGCGTTTTGCGCCGTAGAGCGAAATCACCGGAATGCCTGTTTTTTCATCAACCGTGTTGCCAACTTTTTCGCCCGCGTCTGCCTTGCCGCGAAATCCATGCTCCGGCCCAAAGATCACGGTGATCTTGATGCCACTGGCAAGCAGCGTGTCCACCAAGTGGGTATTGCCCACCATCGATGTTTGGTTGGCAAAAACACCTACTCGTTTTCCTTCCAAAAGTGGGATGTAGCGGTCTAGTCGTTCGGCGCCCGGAATGATCTGTGCGTGGGCGTGTTGTACGAGTTGGCTCATCAACAGGGATAAGCAAATGGCGGCAAGCAAGTGGATTCGTGTCATGATCCAAAATTGCGCAAAATTGCTCGTTTCTCCCACAGGCGGCTCTGCGCTATTTCCATTACCTTGTGGAAAATTTTACCATGTCAATTGCAAAATCAGGCGATACCGTACTCGTTCACTATCATGGCCGGCTTCATTCCGGTGAAACCTTCGACAGCTCAGCCGATCGCGACCCACTTGAGTTTGAATTGGGCAGTGGCCAGGTCATCGCCGGATTTGACAATGGGGTAACCGGCATGACGATCGGGGAGAAGAAGACCATCGAAATCCCGTTTGGGGAAGCGTATGGTCCCCGCAACGAATCCATGGTCATTGAAATGCCCAAAGAGCGATTTCCGGAAGACATGCAGATCGAGTTGGGCATGCCGCTAATGATGTCGGACG
>JBDKIP010000050.1:0-4060 GCA_039797015.1 Bacteroidota bacterium | reverse complement strand
ATTGGGCTCCTCCTCGGCAGCGACGCGGATGCCCAACTTGAATGGCACCTTGACGGATTGAGCATAATCCTTCAACTCTTCCTTGTTGTCGAGTACCGGAATCACGTTGTGAAATCCGGTGTTCAGCAGATTGGCGATGCGACGCGTATATCCTTTTTGCTTGAAGCCGTTGCAAATGATGTGAATGTCCTTATTGATCTTCTTTTTCGCATAGAGTTTTTTGATGATCTCTATGTCATAGGCATATGAGGTTTCCAGATGGATTTCATTTTTCAACGCCTCTTCCACCACGAAGCTGAAATGAGAGCTCTTGGTACAGTAGCAGTAGAAGTATTTCCCTTCGTATTTATGACGCTTGAAGGCCGCAGCGAACATAGTTTTTGCCTTCTTGATCTGCATACCGATCTTGGGCAGATAGGTCAGTTTCAGGGGAGTGCCGTGTTTGGCGATCAGCTCTTTTAGGTCAAGACCATTGAAGATGAGGTTGCCGTCTTCCACTACGATTCCTTCCTGTGGAAAATTGAATGTCTGTTTGACCAGATCGAGGTAAGAGTTCGTCATCGAATCAATTGGGTTTTGTGAAGAGAAGGAGCAAAAATATCTTTTTTTAACCCCTTGGGCATAAAAAAAGTCCCCTGCTGGCGCGAGGGGACTTCAGAAAATATGCATTGGATCACTTTACCTCTTCGTAAGGCACGTCGGTCACATCATCGGTGGCCTCGGTGGCACCGCTGGATGGTCCGGCTTGTCCATCGGCACCGGGGGCGCCTTGGGTAGCTTTATACATGTCCTCACTGGCCGCAGTCCACGCCGCGTTGAGGGTTGCCATGGCCGAATCAATGGCCGCAAGGTCCTTCGATTCATGCGCCGACTTCAGCTGGGCGGCAGCGGATTCAATCGCGGATTTTTTATCTGCCGGAATCTTGTCGCCGTACTCTTTGAGTTGCTTCTCTGTTTGGAATACCAAACTATCGGCCTGATTCAATTTCTCGATTTTTTCCTTTTCGGCTTTGTCCGAAGATTCGTTTGCTTTGGCCTCTGCCTTCATGCGTTCCACTTCTTCTTTGCTGAGACCGGAACCGGCTTCAATGTGAATCTTTTGCTCCTTGCCGGTGCCTTTGTCCTTGGCTGTTACGTGCAAAATGCCATTCGCATCGATGTCGAAGGTAACCTCGATCTGTGGTACACCACGGGGTGCAGGAGGAATGCCGTCCAGATTAAATATGCCGAGACTTTTGTTGTCTTTTGACATGGCGCGCTCCCCTTGCAATACATGGATCTGTACGCCGGGCTGATTGTCGCTGGCGGTAGAGAAAACTTCTGACTTTTTTGTGGGAATGGTCGTATTGGAAGGGATCAAGGTCGTCATCACTCCCCCCATGGTTTCGATGCCGAGGGAAAGCGGTGTTACGTCGAGCAACAATACATCCTTCACTTCGCCGGTGAGTACCGCCCCTTGAATGGCCGCACCAATGGCCACCACCTCGTCGGGGTTGACTCCGCGGTTCGGCTTTTTTCCAAAGAACTTCTCCACGATCTCCTGAACCTTAGGGATGCGGGTAGATCCGCCCACCAAGATCACTTCGTCGATGTTGGATGCAGTCAGACCGGCATCCTTCAAGGCCGCTTCGCAAGGCTTCAAACAACGGGCGAACAGATCATCCGCCAATTGTTCAAACTTGGCCCGAGATAGTTTCTTTACCAGGTGTTTGGGAACGCCATCCACCGCCGTGATGTAAGGCAAATTGATCTCTGTTTCAGAGGAAGAGGACAATTCGATCTTGGCTTTTTCCGCCGCCTCTTTCAAACGCTGAAGGGCCATGGGATCTTTGCGCAGATCGATCGATTCATCCTTTTTGAACTCTTCCGCCAGCCAATCCATGATCACCTTATCGAAGTCATCTCCACCCAAGTGGGTATCCCCGTTAGTAGACTTGACCTCGAACACTCCGTCACCCAATTCCAGCACCGAGATGTCGAAGGTACCGCCGCCCAAATCGAAAACGGCGATCTTCTGATCGTTCATCGCTTTGTCCAATCCGTAGGCCAATGCAGCGGCTGTTGGCTCGTTCACGATGCGGCGCACCGTCAGCCCCGCGATCTCGCCGGCTTCTTTGGTCGCCTGACGTTGGGCATCGTTGAAATAAGCAGGTACGGTAATCACGGCCTCGGTCACTTCATGACCCAGGTAATCTTCAGCGGTCTTTTTCATTTTCTGCAAGACCATCGCTGAAATTTCTTGAGGGGTATACAGGCGTCCGTCGATGTCAATGCGGACCGTATTGTTGTCGCCTTTGGCAACAGAGTAGCTCCAATGACTGATTTCCTCGGTTACTTCATCGAACTGTCGTCCCATGAAACGCTTCACCGAAGCGATCGTATTTTGCGGGTTGGTGATGGCCTGACGCTTGGCCGGATCCCCCACTTTGCGCTCGCCGTTTTTCAAAAAGGCGACAACCGATGGCGTGGTGCGACGACCTTCATCGTTGGCGATCACGACCGGTTCATTTCCTTCCATGACCGATACACAGCTGTTGGTGGTACCCAAGTCAATTCCAATTATTTTTCCCATTGTTATTTTTTTTGAACTTTTAAGAATACTCAAGTTGCGTGCCGAAACATTGGAAGGTGAAAAAATGGCAGTTTTATCCAAATTCCGGCTCCCAAGCGCGACAAGATGTTCATATGCCGGAGTTTTAACGGCAAAATGTCAACCCCCAGCCAAGATTGCCCTCCGGTCTGTCTAGTTTTGCTGCATGTGCAAAAGCCTGTTTACGCTTTGTTTGATGTACTTGTTTTGCCCGGTGGGGGTCCGTGGGCAGAACCCACTAATTCCGGAATCAGAGATCAATGTGCCGGTCCGGGTCGGACTACGCCCGCTATTCAACTGGGTCGAACGGTCGGTCGATACGGTGTTCGCATCTGAGGGCTACCCACAAGATTGGGTACAAAAAGGATGCGACCTTCGATATCGTTACAAATTCTGGCGTAGCCCGCTGCGGATGACTGCGTTGGGACAAACCCTCGACCTGAGCTTTACCGGATACTACCAAATGGAGGGATCGACACGCGTCTGTTTGAATGGAGTGGTAGTGAGCCCATGGACACCCTCTTGCCGCTGCGGTTTCTCGGAGGGCGCCCGAAAAGTGGAAGTCCGTTTCCTGAATTCGCTTTCGATCTTGCCCCGATATCAATTGCAGTTGAAGCTAATGCCGCAAATCCCAAAGCCAACGGATCCTTGCAAAGTGTGTTTTTGGGAACAGGATGTGACCCGGCAAGTGATGGAGGGCATTTCGGAGGAGTTGAATGCGGCAAAGCAATCCATGGAAAAGGAATATGGAATGGTTGATCTGACTCCGACAATGGGCAAGGTTTGGTCGGAAATGAACCGACCTATTTCGCTCGATGGGTATGGATGGTTGATGATCCGACCGCTTGGATTTCGAGTGAACCGCCTGCAAGCCAGGGGTGACAGCCTCGATCTGTCGCTGGGTTTGCGCGCGAGACCGGTTGTGGTGAATGTAGTCCCTCAAGCGTACATGACGGCCCTACCGCCGGATTGGGAAAAACCCTCCGCCTCCGATGATTTCAACATTCGACTGGATGCTGATCTTCGGTATGATTCACTCAGCAGCGTGCTGAATCGAACCGCATTGCCCATCGACATCAAACCCGAAAAAGGTCCCTTTCGTAAAAACGTGCGCATCGATTCGATCCAATTGCAAGCCGGAGGCAATCAACGAATACGCTGTACGGCCTTTCTATCCGGCAAATACGCGGGCAAGCTCGAATTGTCGGGCATTCCGATATGGGACTCCCTCAGTGGTTTTGTTCGATTAAAAAATGTGGAACTTGAACTCAACACCCGTCATCTAGTGTTGGGAAAAGCGGCAAAATGGTTTGACAAACCGATTCAAAATTGGCTGGAGAAAAAATTCTCCTTCGACCTGGCCAGCAAATTGAGTGAAAAAAGAAAATGGATCGAAGAAAAATTAAATACAGCGGAGCTGGGGCCGCTTCGTGGTCAGGGAAGACTCGATCGGATGGAATGGCTTGGCTG
>JBDKIP010000049.1:0-4508 GCA_039797015.1 Bacteroidota bacterium | reverse complement strand
CCAACAAGGCCGAAACCTCAGAACCAGCCTGGGTGAAACGGAAGATGTTGTCGACGAAGAAAAGGATGTCGCGTCCTTTTCCTTGTCCGTCTCCGTCACGATAATATTCTGCAATGGTCAGTCCCGACAACGCCACACGTGCACGGGCTCCGGGAGGTTCGTTCATTTGTCCGAATACGAAGGTCGCTTTGGAATCGGCCAGCTCGTTCATGTCCACTTTGCTCAGGTCCCATCCGCCTTCTTCCATGCTGTGTTTGAACGCATCTCCGTACTTCATGATGCCTGCTTCGATCATTTCACGCATCAGGTCATTTCCTTCGCGGGTACGCTCACCCACACCGGCGAATACGGATAGTCCGGAATATGCTTTCGCGATGTTGTTGATCAGCTCTTGGATCAAAACGGTCTTACCCACACCTGCACCACCGAACAATCCGATCTTACCACCCTTTGCGTAGGGCTCGATCAGGTCGATGACCTTGATACCTGTATACAACACTTCAGAGGCCGTACTCAGATTTTCAAAAGCGGGTGGCTGGGCGTGAATTGGGCGTCCATTTTCTTTGCTAACGGCGGGCAGACCGTCGATCGGATCCCCCGTTACATTGAACAGGCGTCCTTTAATTGCTTCCCCGGTGGGCATGGCAATCGCTTTGCCGGTATCGATCACCTGGGTACCCCGTACCAACCCCTCGGTACCGTCCATCGCGATGGTGCGCACACTGTCCTCTCCCAAATGCTGCTGTACTTCCAACACCAAGGATTCACCGTTTTCCTTTTTCAGCTCCAATGCGTTGTAGATCTCGGGGAGTTTGCCTTCGAACTGGACGTCTACTACCGCTCCGATCACCTGTTTTACTTTACCGAGGTTTGCCATGTTTCGGGTTTTTGGGGTGGCTTTTGGCCGTTTTTTGTTATTGGCCGCAAAGGTAAGGCTGAAGTGGCATAAAATTAAAATCCGGACGCCCAAAATTGGAACGGTGGAAAACTGCCGATTCTTCGTTACTTGCGCTATGCAGTTGATCGAGGTGAATACCCCAGCCCTGGCCAGAACTTTTCTGGATGTAAATCCACGAATTCAAGGAAATGACCCCAACTACATTCGTCCCCTGGACAAAGACATTTCAGATGTTTTTGACCCCTCCAAGAACAAGACTTTTCGTTTTGGCGAAACGACCCGATGGGTCCTGTTCAACGAAAAAAAGGATCCGATCGGCCGAATCGCCGCGTTTGTGAACAAAAAATACAAGAACAAGGGGGATGATTGCCCGGTGGGAGGCATCGGTTTTTTCGATTGCATCCATGACCAATCCGCTGCCGACCTCCTCTTTGACGTAGCCAAACACTGGCTGATGCAGCGCGGCATGGAGGCAATGGACGGTCCGATCAATTTTGGGGAAAGAGACCGTTGGTGGGGATTGATCGTGGAAGGTTTTCAATCCCCCCTTTACGGAATGAACTACAACCCACCCCACTACCAGGAGCTGTTCGAACGATATGGTTTTAAAGCATTTTACAACCAGATCTGCTATGGACTTGACCCCCGTAAGGAACTGAGCCAAAAGATACTGGACAGACATGCGCTGATCGCTAGCGACCCGGATTTCAGGGCTGTCCACCTGCGCAAACGCCATTGGGAGAAATACGCAATGGACTTCATGACCGTCTACAATAAAGCGTGGGCCGGGCATGCCGGCATGAAAGAATTGAGGAAGGAGCAGGTCTTGAGCCTGTTCAAAAAAATGATGCCGGTGGTAGAGGAAAAACTCGTGTGGTTCGCCTATCACAAAGAGGAACCGATCGGCCTGTTCATGAATTTGCCCGACCTCAACCAATGGTTTCGGCACCTGAACGGCAAATTTGGCATTTGGGAAAAATTGAAATTTCTCTGGATCAAAAAATTCGGGGTCAATCCCCGATTCACGGGGATCGCCTTCGGGATCGTTCCGGAATTTCAAGGAAAGGGGATTGATTCCTATCTGATCAATGAAGCAAAAAAATTGATCCAGCCCCTCAACCGGTACGACAGTTATGAGTTGCAGTGGATCGGCGATTTCAATCCCAAAATGATCAACGTGGCGCAAGGCATTGGTGACACCTTTCCCACGCGAAAACTGATCACCTATCGATATTTGTTCGACCGAACGAAACCCTTTCACACACATCCCACACTTTAACGATGACGCAAGAGCCGAATCGAACCCGTTCGTTATCTTGCAACTCTGCCCAACCACATGGATAAATTCATTGTTTCCGCCCGCAAGTACCGACCACAGACTTTTGACTCGGTGGTCGGTCAATCGCACATCACCACTACATTACGCAATGCCATCCGACAAAAACATTTGGCACATGCGTTCTTGTTTTGTGGTCCGCGCGGCGTAGGCAAAACAACCTGTGCGCGGATCCTGGCGAAAACCATCAATTGCGCACACATCACCCCCGAGGGAGAGGCCTGCGACCAATGCACCAATTGTCGTTCTTTCAACGAAGGCGCCTCGCTGAACTATTTTGAATTGGATGCCGCATCCAACAATTCCGTCGACCAGATCCGCGACCTGACCGAACAGGTCCGGTTCATGCCACAGGGCGGCACGCACAAAGTGTATGTGATAGACGAGGTACACATGCTCAGCAACCAGGCCTTCAATGCGTTTCTGAAAACCCTTGAGGAACCTCCGCCTTATGCCATCTTCATTCTGGCTACCACGGAGAAACACAAGATCCTCCCCACGATCCTGAGCCGTTGTCAGATTTTTGATTTCAAGCGCATCACCCTGCGCGACACGGTCGAACACCTTTCCTCCATCTGTCAAAAAGAATCGATCGACGCCGAGGAAAATACCCTGCAGCTCATTGCACAAAAAAGCGAGGGCTGCATGCGCGATGCGCTGAGCTTACTCGACAAGATCGTCAGCTTCAGTGGCGGAACGTTGAGCTATGCCCAAACACTGGAGCACCTGAACATCTTAGACGCTGATCTTTATTTCCAATTGTTGGACCTCCTGAACCAACAAAAACTCAGCGAGGCGCTTCTCCTGTACGATGGCATCCATCAAAAAGGATTTGAGGGCGATCAATTCCTTTCGGGTTTTGCAGAATTTATACGCAACCTGCTCGTGAGTCAGGACGAAAAAGCCGCCAGCTTGCTGGATGTGGCAGAAGGGTTCAAATCGAGATACCGTGAAACCGCTCCCAAATTCCCTGCCGGATATTTGGTCAGTTCGCTCAACCTGATCAATCAAGCTGAAATTCAATTTCGCACGGCCAGAAACAAGCGGTTACAGGTAGAACTGGCCTTGATCAAACTGGCCTATCTGCAACAGGCCCTTGATCTGAGTTCGACTGACGGATCGGCTAAAAAAAAAATGACTGATGGCCCGATTGGTTTCCGCATCAGACCCATTCGCGCCTTTCACCCACGCAACCCGATTCCGGCAACTACTTCTACAAATCGTCCCGAGGCAAAATTGATTCTGGAAACCCCCGAACCCAGTAAAAAAACTGTCCGACCCCAGCCGCAGGACACCCCCGCCTCTCCCGCAAATCTTCCCAATACCCCATTGCCCAAACTGACGGCCTTGAGCAAGATCCGCGGGCAATTCACACAAACCGCGCAAGCGACCTCTCCCGAGAAAACAGTTCACCTCGAAACGGAATCGCTGACACGCAGTTGGGCGCTTTATGCTGAGGGATTGCGCAGCAAAAAAAATCCCGCCCTACCCTCTTTCGAACGAGCAAAACTGGAGCTGATCGGTCCGCTGGAATTCCGTGTACTCTCCCACAACAACATCGAACAACGATTCATTGAACAAGAGCGGAACCAATTGTATGAATTTCTGACAAAGGAGCTGAATGTGCCCACCCTTCAGTTCCAGGTGGTGCTGGGCGATCCGGACCCCGCCGAACAATCCGCGGCACCGGCCCCACTTTCCAGCCGCGATCAATACCTGGACATGAGCACCCGATACCCAATGGTGGAGCGACTGAAAGACAAGCTGGGGCTAGATCTGGATTACTAACGAGATCCCTCACCGGCATTCTCCTGTTTTGCCTTAATTTCGGGCAAATTTTTCTGACCAATGGCAGAGGTGATCTTGATGCCGCGCTTGAGCGATACGATGACAGAAGGTGTGATCGCAGCATGGCATAAAAACGTGGGCGACCCGGTAAAGAAGGGTGAGTTGTTGGCTGAGGTGGAAACCGATAAAGCCACCATGGAGCTGGAGAGCTACAAAGACGGTGTTTTACTACACATAGGCATAGAAAAGGGCGGCAAGCTTCAAGTGAATGATCTGCTCGCCATCATCGGACAAGCCGGTGAGGACATCAGCTCCTTGCTTACCCAAGCGCCTGTTGCCACCCCGGTTGCTGAACCCGCCGAAGCGACCGCCACTCCTGTTGCAACTGCACCACCCAATGCAGCCTCCATCGACCTTTCCAAAGTGGAGGAGGTTGTGCTTATGCCCCGCTTGAGTGATACCATGGAATCCGGCGTGATCGCCGCC
>JBDKIP010000048.1:0-4028 GCA_039797015.1 Bacteroidota bacterium | reverse complement strand
AACCAAAGTCCGGTGGATTTGATCCGCTCACTTTTGGAAAGCGAGAGGAATAGGCTAACCACTAAAAGGATCAAAATGACCCAACGCAATAAACTGTGCAGATGCAATAATCCGGTAATCATATGGCAGAAGTTGATTTAGCACAAATATACAGCCACCCGGATGCGTCCCAAACATCAAAAAGATACATTCATGTTGCGCATGTCACCTTCAAATCGTGGGTTGACGAAGTTGTTGAGCTTGGAGCCAAATCGATAATTGATGCCAAAGCTGGTGAAATAGCTGTATCCGGAGGCCAACTGACGCTGCCTGGCCAATACTTCCTGGGGAGAGGCCCCTCCTTTCGGCAAAAAGATCTGGTCGCGGGTAATGCCCCCGAAGGCAGAAACGAAAAACGACAAGCCACCGGTTATTCGGACGTTGGTAAAGGCATTGATGCCCAAATTGAAAAAACTCCAATTCTGCAAAAAATGCTCTCCGAACAGTCCCACAGATAAATTTCCCCATTTCTGGTTTTTGGTCATGTTCAAACGAACACTCTGCGTGTAAACACGGTCCTGCAATTTGTTGTAAATCGTCGTATCATAATAACGCTGATCTTTCACGGCCAATACGTAAGCGATCGTGAACAAATTATTATTCACCTCCTTGTAGGGGTAAAGGTTATACTCGATGCCTGCGCTCAACTCCGCACGTAATTTATAATTCGAAAACGTACTCTGGCTGAGCCGGGCATCATAGGCCCAGCTCCAACGATCGTTGATGCTCCCCACCAGGTAGTGGTAGAGGGACAGGTCATGATTATCGACCGTGAACTTGACCTCTCCGGTACCATCATCGTATTTAAAAGACGATTGGTTTTTGGAAGCATTGATGAACAAGCCATATTTCCATTTGTCGGTAGTACGATTGGCTGACACGTTTGCGCTGTATCGATAATTCCGATAGACGGCATCCGCATTGATGTTTCCATTAGTGCCCACCCGAAAGACCCAATAATCCCATGGATCCTCCTCATTTTTAGAAGAATCGCTGCTACCCGATGAATCGGCAGGCTCCTTGAACTCGATGGATAAGTTGCGCGGGTCTTTGGTGCGGATCACATAGGGCACTAACCCTGACTTCATAAAGTAGATCAGTTGCTCGCGCGACTCCACCTCCGTAGCATTGGGATCTACATCAAACGAAAGCGTATCACTCATTCCGGCAAACGCATGCTGCCCATAATAGATCAATTGGAAATGACTGCCCCCGCTGCCCGTAGGCAAGCTCGTGATCAGAACATGTACATCGGCGGCCTGATTGTCCAGCGAAAAATTAACCCCTTTGATCTCCGAGCGGATATAGGTCATATCGCACCAGGTATTGGAACAGTCCACAAAAACGGACAGCCTTGCCGGCGCATCCTTGATCGGTTGCGTGCTTCCGGCAAATCCAACAACGAAAAGTAGAATAAAACTAATGGAACAAATCTTGCGCATGGGTTAGTGATGGTGGGCGCAAAGATTGTCAAACAAACTTTACAGCAAACTGATCAACTGTTAAACAGTTGCCAATCTCAACCACAAACCCCAATCCCCAATCTTAAACCTTCAACCTTCTACTTTCTACTTCTCTCCTTCCATCTACTTCTCCACCCAATCCGCCACAAATACATTCGTATCCCGGGTGCCGCCGTTATTTCGGTTGCTGCAAAACAGGATCTTTTTTCCATTGGGCGAGAACATGGGGAATGCATCGAAGCCTTTGTCGCGCGATACCTTGGTCAAATTGGAACCATCCCCATTCATGGTGTAGAGATTGAACGGGAAACCGCGTTTGTATTCATGGTTGCTGGCAAAGATGATCCGCTCGCTGTCGGGCATAAAGGACGGCGCCCAATTGGCCTGTCCCAAAGTTGTGATCAGACGTGCATCAGACCCATCGGCATTGGCCACCCACACCTCCATGTTGGTAGGCGCTACCAAATGCTGCGCCAACAGTTCTTTATACTCTTTTACTTCCGCATCGGATTTCGGACGAGACGCCCGCCAGATGATCTTTTTTCCATCAGGTGAAAACCAGGCACCACCATCATATCCCAATGTGTTCGTGATCCGTTGCTCCTTACCCGTCTCCAGGTCCATGATATACAACTCCAAGTCTCCGTCCTTATCGCTGGTGTAGAGCATGAGCTTACCGTCGGGCGACAACGTAGCTTCCGCGTCATATCCGGGTGCATTGGTCAGTTGCTTAACGATCTTGCCATTTAGATCGGCCATGAAAATGTCGTAGGACGGATACAATGGCCAAATGTATTTGTTGCCGTATTGGGCACGATCGGGCACAGGCGGACAATCAGCCGAACCCAAATGCGTCGACGCATAAATGATGTGCTTGTCATCTTTCGTGAAAAATGCACAAGTCGTTCTGCCCTTACCCGTGCTCACCAGCTTGTAGGTAAAAGGCTTGTTCTTTTTCTTGGGCAGTTTGCCATAATAGATCTGATCGCAAGGAATACCATCCTTTACGCTGGTGCGCTGAAATACCAATGCCTTGCCATCATAACTCCAATAGGCCTCGGCATTGTCGCCCCCAAAGGTGAGTTGACGCATGTTCCGAAAATGTTTCTCCTCCGGCAAACGAAGCGAATCCGCATCGGATGATTGAGCGTTTGAAACGAATACGGGGACAAAAAACAGCAAAGAGGCTAATGACGTGAGAAAAGGGCGTTGTGACATGATTGATATTTCAGGGGGCAAAATTAACCATACCTATTGGTTTCCCCACCCTGATCAAGCCCTCGCATTCACTAATTTTAGGGCATGTTCTTGAAGCACCTCCCGATCCTTTGCTTGTTTTGGCTGACCGCCTGCGGCGGATCTGAGTCGCCTGACCCATTTCACGCACACCTCCAACAACCACCCTACCTGGAATGGACTGAAAAGATCGAACGGTCGCCCCAAAACGACTCCTTGTATTTCGGAAGAGGCATGCTTCTTCTCCAAAACGATCAGCTGGCCGCCGCCAGAATCGATCTGGAAAAAGCCTGGTCGATACAACCCAACCCCCAATATGCACTCGCCCTTTCCAGCCTGCTCGATAATGATCCGCCCAAACAAGCCGCCCATCTGCAAAAAAGCCTGATGCAACTGCCCGAAAATTTTTTATTGGAATGGGCACTGGCAGAAACGCTCCTACGGATGGATTCATCTGACGCGGCACTGAACATCACTGGTAAATGGATCGCAAAAGGAGCCCTCGAGCCAGAATTTGTACTGCTGCACGCCCAAGCACTCAAACAAAAAGATAGAACGGATGAGGCGATGCAGTTTATGGAGAAACTGCATGAGGTGAGTCCCGCTTACCGCGAAGCCACAGAAATCCTGGCCCTCTGGTATGCCGAGTCGGGAAATGAGAAGATCATCGGACTCACCGAAAAGATGGTGAAGGCCGATAGCCTGAAGCGGGACCCCCTGCCCCATTATTTTATGGGAATTTATTTCGACACGAAAAAGCAATACGAACGCTCCATCAGCGCTTTTGACAAAGCCATTCAAACCGATTATCATTTCACCGAGGCATACATTGAAAAAGGAGCCTTGCTCTACGAACAAAGAAAATTCACAAATGCCTTGCAGACCCTTGAAAAAGCATTGGCCGTGGCACCGGATGAAGCCGCAGTGTACTACTGGACCGCCAAATGTCAACAAGCACAAGGCGACAAGGAATCCGCCCGCATGAATTACCTCAAAGCGTATGGGCTCGACAAATCATTCACCCAAGCCAAGCAAGCCGCTGAACAATTGAAATAAGTTTATCTTGCGATCAAATTTTAGCGATGGCACTGATCGCGCCCTCTCTCCTCTCCGCCAACTTCCTTCATCTGGATGCCGATTGCCGCATGCTCAATGAGAGCCAGGCCGATTGGTACCACCTCGATGTAATGGACGGACGCTTTGTTCCCAACATCAGTTTTGGTCCCATGCTGATCGATTTTTTTCGAAAAGCCACCACCAAATTCTGCGATGTACACCTGATGATCGAGG
>JBDKIP010000047.1:0-5918 GCA_039797015.1 Bacteroidota bacterium | reverse complement strand
TGTTCCAGTTCTGTTTCCCGGATTTTTTGTTTGGCCAATTGATAGGATCCTCTACCCAAGGATAAGCGAAGAGGTAATTGCATCTTCAGGCCGTACCTGAAATTGTTTTCAAAGAAGGGTTGTGAAAGCGTCTTTGCAAAATCATATCCTCTTCCAAGTTGGTTGTATTGGAAACGGACATCGGGTAAGAGGTCTTGAAATTTCAAGCGTTTATCGATGTCGAGCTCCTGCAGCTTTAGGGGGTATCGTTGTAATTGCGGATTTTGAATCCTGAGTTGTTCGGTTAAATTGGTCTCCTTGGTCATGCCCAGCGAATCGGGATTCAGCTTTCTCGATCTCGGATCCGGTTCTACGGCAGGGGGTAAATCGTAGGCGACGGCATCTGCCTTCCAAAGAAAATTTGACAGATCTCGTTGAAGGGTTTGCCATTGCAATTCCGCTTCGGCGAGCATTCCGGCCAATTGTTGTACTTGCGCCCATGCTTCCAGCGTATCCATCGCCGGACGATCGCCATTTTGATATCCGATCCGGATCAGAGACAGTCGTTGTTCGCTGGCTTGGAAGGTTTGCTTGGTTACCTGAACTTGTTCGTAGGCGCGCACCCATTCCCAATAGGTATACAGTCCTTCTTTAATGAGATCGTTCAAGGCAATCCGTCGTTCGATTACACTAGCCTTTTGAAGTACTTGCGCCGTTCGAAGCGTTGCACGTCTTTTGTCCATCAACAGATTTTTTGCCAATGGAACAGACACGCCAAGGTAGTTGGTTTCCCCTCTGGTGTCTGATGGAAGGAGTTCGTTGCCTGCAATGAACTCGCGCCCTGCATAGAAGGTGGTCCCAAACCAGGTAGGCAAGCTGAGTTCAGGTCGGTTGTAGTAGTAATACATCCGATCGTTCCATGTTTTCTGTGCGGTTTCGTTTTCCAACATCGGATCAAAACCCGCACGTGCGATGCGAACGGTTGAATTTGCCTGATCAATGCGGATCGTTGCTTGCAGAGAGATGGGGTGAAACTTGCGGATCCAATCCACCAATTCTTCGGGAGACAAGGTGGGGGCCTGTGCAGTTGAATGCGCAGAAAAAAACAGCGCGGCACCAAATGCGCTACCCCAAATGATGGAACGTAATTTGATACGGAACGTCATTTTTTGACGGAGTTGTTTTGTGGCATATAATAATCGGGCGGGAATCCATTGATGTTTCGCCAGAGTTCGTACCAGATCGGTACTTCTTTCAGCAAGGCCATTCCTTGTGCACCTGCTCCCATCCGCAATTCGGCCGGCCAGGGTTTATCGTTCGGGTCTTCAGCGACCAGCACACGAAATCTCCCTTCTTCGTTCACATTGCGTTCGACGGCTGCAATGATTCCGCCGAATGTTCCGTAAGATGCCTGTGGCCATCCACTGAATACGATGGCTGGAAATCCGTCGAACCAGAACCGTACCCGTTGGCCGGTGTTGACCAGTGGCAGATCGAGTGGCCGAATGAATAATTCCACTGCCTTTTGCATGATGTCCGGAACGATGTCCAGGATGCGTTCACCCTCCTTGACGATCTCACCGATTCCTGCTTTACGGGCATTGATCACCTGACCATCCTGTGGGGCCAGAATAAAATACATGTCATTCCGGATTGAATAATTGGCGTAAAGATTTTGGAGTTTTGCCGATTCCGCTTCACCCCCTGCAGCTTCGGACTGTGCCTGCAATTGTTCGCCTTGCGTTTTTGCCATCTTCTCGGCATAGGACTGTTTGATCGAGTTTAATTCGATCTCCAGGATGATGCGTTCTTGTTTTTCGTTCGCGAGTTTGTTCTCTGCGGATACTTTCTTGGCCAGCACATTTTGTTCGTTGACTTTTCGTCGCTCCAGATCGATCAGGGAGATGGCACCCGCTTCGAACATCTCTTGTCCAGCCCGAAGTTGTCTGTTGGCTACCGACACCTCGTTGATGGCCGCTTGCAGGTCTTGTTCGGCTGCTTCGATCTTTCTGGACTGCTGTTCCAGTTTGTTTCGATTTTGCTCCAGTTTCAGCTGTTGCTCTTTTTCAAGCGCTTGTAACTGCGCCCCGGCAGCATTGGCCTTTGACTCATAGAGTGAAACGCTTCGTTGCTTGGCATCGAGTTGTTCGCCCGTGCGCTGTACCAGTTGCGGATCGAGATAGGCCTCTTTCACCTCCGTAAGCTGAAGCAAGGTGTCGCCTTTTTTAACGCGGTCACCCTCTTTCACATTCCAGCGCACAATGCGTCCGCCGATGATGGTGTTGATCTGTTGCGGACGCTGTTCGGGACGAAGGGTGGTCACGCGACCTTTCGATCGAATGTTCTGCGTCCAGGGAAGAAAAAGAAATAAAAACAATGTGATCACGATCCCCCAGAACCAGTAACGAACGCGACTTTTCTGGTCGTATCTATAGATATGCTCCTGCACGGAGGAGCTCATTTGAAAGGCTTTCATGCGGATGGATTTACTTGTGCTGAATCCGATGTGATCATTTTTATTTGGAAGGGCGTGCGCTGAACGAACTCCGGATCATTGGTCACCACGATCACCGTCGTGCTGCTCGGTAAACTCAAAAGAAAGTCTTGTATGGCTTTCTTGTCTGCTGCGCTGCATCCTCGCCAAGGTTCTTCCAACAACAACAAGCGAGGCTTTTTCGCGAGTGCACGCATCAACAGGATCTTGCGAATGGTGCTTCCTGATAAACGGGCACCCAGTGGACTAACTTTTGTATCCCAGCCGGCTTCCCACGACTGTATCTGCTTGTCGAAATGAATCTTTCTGGAGATCTCCATCAATTCATCCACGGGGATTTCCATCTTTCCAAGTGTCACATTTTCCCATACCGTTCCTTGGAAAATGTGCAGTCCGCTCAAGCTGATGCCGACCTGTGCCCGAAACGAGTCCAATTGATAATTGGAGATGGGAATGCCATCGATGGTCAACTCACCTTCATATCCGGTATAAATGCCACCCATCAGTTGCAGCAAGGTTGATTTTCCGCTGCCTTCCGGACCAACGATGCAGGCTTTGCCTCCGGCAGGAATCATAGCCTGTGCTACTTTAACAATGGGCTGATTGTCCTGAAAACCAAACCGTAAGTTTTGTACCCCCACCGCTACGCCCTCACTTCTCCACGGCATGGCCAACTTCCCACTCAATTCTTCCTCTTTGTCGGTCAGCTTGGAGATCTTGTCGATCGATGTGAGTACATCGTAAACACTGTCAAGGTTGCCGATCAGTTTTTCAACCGCTCCAATCACAATGATGATCACGATCTCTGCCGCAATGAATTGGCCGATGTTCAGTTGCTGGTCCAACAAAAGAATCGAACCCACCAACAACATGCCTGCCGAAATGATGGTTTTGAATGCCACCAATATTCGATACTGGAACAACAATATGCGAAAATGCTCTGTTCGCTTGTCGAGGTAACGAATGGTTCTGCGTTCGGCATTGCGCGTAAGCACCGGGCCATCGGGCTCAAACTTGAACGCCTTGATGCCTCGGGCCATTTCCTCCAACCAGGCGGCCAAGCTATACTTGTGCTTGCTTTCCTCCAAGCTACTGGCCAATCCCTGCGCACCAGTATAATAAAGGATGCCTCCTAGCACCACCACCAACAGGATGCCAAACAAGATGAATGCAGGGTGATAAAAAGAAAGGAGGATCAATCCGAACAGGATCTGAATGCTGGCAGTTGGAAAATCCAGCAAGAGTTTCGAGAGTCCTTTTTGCAAAGCAGGGATCTCAAAAAAACGATTGACCAACTCGGGTAAATAATGCTCATCCGCCTTTCTCAAATCGATCAGCGGAAGTTTATTGGCAATTCCCTGGGTATACCGAACAAATAAGGTCTGTTGGATCTTTTCGATCAGCTTCATTTGATTGATGTACATCAAACCCGTAGCCAGTACGCCGCCAACAACGGCGATGATCAAAATGACCAGGGAAGTCGAAAACGTACCGCCCAGCACGAAGTTGATGATGCTTTGTATCCCCACAGGTAGGGACAGTTGGATCAATCCGGCCAGGATCGCGTAAAAATAAATGGAGGAGAAGGTGGATCGTTCTTCTCTGATCAGTTGCCATATGCGGGCAACCGGGGATGTATGGGTTGACATGTTGTTTTGTTGATGTGTAATGGGATGGCTGAATGCACAGCACGGTCAGCCGATAGGAACATCAACAAAAATCCGGAGGCGGGGTTTGCAATTCCAGGGCCCGGTCGACAGGTAATTGACTGATCGACCCCAGGTCAAGGATTAGGCCCTCGGCAAAATCCCAATGGTGATAGGTGGGGAGGTGCTCCTCGGTGGGACTGAATACTTTACCTGCTGCGCCACCCTTCTCCTCGTCCATGATGAACACCGTCACCTCGGACTCCGGCAACAGAGATTGTGCAGCCGGTAGCACCACGGTTAGGGCTAAAACAATCAAGGCTATGCAGGCTTTCCATTTCACGCGGCAAAAATATATCTTGGCAACCTTATTGGTCCTGATATTAGCAGCTAATTGAGAAAATTGACATTTTTTTGACCTTAGAACAATCAATATTTGTCTAATAAAGGAGTCATAAAACGTTATTTAATTAAACAAAACCACTGTTTTGGGACTCAAAAGCCTCTTTTCTGACTTCTTCCAAAGCGAGAAATCCTCCGGCATCGTACTCATTGCCTGTACCGTTTTATCCCTCCTCATCGCGAATTCCGCCTGGGGAGAGGGTTATATCCATTTCTGGGAAACATCCATTGGACCTTATTCTCTTGAGTTCTGGATCAACGACGGACTGATGGCAATCTTTTTTCTGATGGTGGGATTGGAGATTGAGCGGGAACTCTATGTGGGTGAACTTTCCTCCCCCCGCCAGGCCATTCTACCCATCGTGGCTGCCCTGGGCGGAATGCTCGTGCCCGCTGCGATCCATTTTGCTTTCAATCAGGGTTTGCCCACCGCTGGTGGTTTCGGCATTCCCATGGCAACAGACATTGCCTTTGCCTTGGGTATCCTGTCTTTAGCCGGAAAATCAGTCCCCCTGGCCCTTAAAATATTTCTGACCGCGCTGGCGATCATCGATGATCTGGGGGCCATATTGGTCATTGCGGTCTTTTACACCAACGATCTTTCACTGATTGATCTCTTCATTGCATTGGGAATCTTTATCGGATTGTTTGTCATGGGAAAGCTGGGCGTACGACGTTTGGTCTTCTATCTGATTCCTGGCGTTTTCATGTGGCATTTTCTGCACGAGTCAGGTGTGCACGCCACGATCAGCGGTGTATTGTTGGCCTTTGCCATTCCATTTGGTGGTACGGGCGCCGATTCACCATCTTATCGACTGCAACATGCTTTGCATACGCCGGTTGCCTTCATCATTGTGCCGTTGTTTGCGCTCGCCAATACAGGAATCGTGCTCGAGCCCCAATTTTACAATAGTCTGCTCTCGGTAAATAGTTTGGGAATCGTCGGAGGCTTGTTTCTGGGTAAGCCCGTGGGGATCCTGAGTTTTTGCTGGATATCCGTTCGGTTGGGTTGGGGTGCTTTGCCTAAGCAAGTCAGTTGGAAACAACTTTTAGGTGCCGGTATGCTCGCCGGAATCGGATTCACCATGTCGATCTTCATCACCTTGTTGGCTTTTTCAGATGCGCAAACGATCAACCACTCCAAGATTGCGATTTTAGTCGCTTCATTGATGTCTGCCTTGATCGGATTGTTCTACTTGAAACGGGTCGCCTCCACTTCATCTCCCAGTTCCTCGGATGAATGAGGGATGCGGTCGTAATCGCCTTTCCATGCATACCAGCCAAAAATCATCAACCCGATCGCAATGGGTGTGAAGATGCCGATGATGATGATCCACACGATGGGGTTGTTGATGTCTTTTTGTCCCACCGGGTCAATGAACCGAGTGGCGGCATCG
>JBDKIP010000046.1:0-3947 GCA_039797015.1 Bacteroidota bacterium | reverse complement strand
GCTGTCGGTGAATTTCACGGCGTTGCTGATGAGGTTGGTGAGGACTTGTTGAAGTCGGACAGCATCGGTGAAGATGTGGCGAGGGGTGTGTGGGTCTACCTCAACCATCAGCGGAAGACTTTTCTGTTGTGCGGTCAGTTGCAGGGGTTGAAGACTATTCGAGAGGATGAGTTGCAGATCGGAGGCGGCCAGGATAAGTCCCATCGCGCCGGCATCTAATTTAGAGAAGTCAAGTACATCGTTGATGACGCCCATGAGTATGTTCGCGGACGTTTTAGCGTTGTTGAGGTATTCCAGTTGTACTTCTGATAGGGTTGTTTCCTTGAGCAGATCGGTATAGCCGATCACGCTGTGTAAGGGCGTGCGGATCTCGTGTGTGATGTTGGCCAGGAATTCAGATTTCGCGCGGTTTGCTGTATCCGCTTTTTCCATCGCTTCATTCAGGGCTCGTTGCGTTTGGTTACGTTCCTGCAGGTTTACGAGCATGAGGGCAAAAAGTTGCAGGAGCTGTTGTTCTCGTTCGGTGTATGTGTGGTGATTTCGAACGGAATCGAATCCGACGAAACCCGTACAGGTCTTTCCCGACATCATCGGCAGGGTGATGAGACTTTTGATCTCTTGTGGTTCCAGGATCTGTCGAAGCGGTGATTCAGGTGCAAGGGCGAATACATCGGGTACGATCAGGGCTTTCCCGGAAGTGTGTGTATTGATCCAGTCCGGCAACACTTCGTACGGAATATTTTGCAGTTCCTCGATTTGCGGGGCGATGCCTTCGTTGCACCACTCGTATGTGTTGCTGGTGGTTTGATGGAGGTGGTCGTATTGAAACACATAGGCCCGGTCGGTTTCCGTGAATCGTGCCAGGGTTTCGAGGGATCGGTTGATTACTTTATCAGCTTGTTGCAAGGGTACGTTGATGAAGTTATTGGCGATCTCCATCAGCACGTCGGCCAGTTGATTTGCGGAAGTGGGGGGATTGGGCATGATTTATGCGTTGAATCGTTTGTTGACGAGTCCCATCCCGAAGTACAGTACCGGAGAGATGAGGAATTCCTGCATGGAAGCGGCGATGGACTTGGTTTTGAGGCTGACCATACCGAAGGTCCAATCGTACAGTCCGATGGCGGTGATGATGCAGAGCAGGCTGATGTGGATGAAATGCCAGAGGGTGGACATCCATTTATCTTTCAGTTGTCCGAGGTGATAGGTGCCGATCAGGTACACCGCTACGGTGGTACCGAATTTGACCACGTGCCGGATCTTTCGGGGGATGTCGTAGGTATAGATCCGATCGGCGAAGAGCAGATAGAACAGCGAGTAGAGGAGGATGACGCAGATGAGTCCGCCGATCCATTTGTCCCGATCGTTTTTATACAGCATGATCGGGCTCTTTCGTGAAGGAGATCTTCTGTGAAAATTTTACCCAGAGCAAAAAGATCACACTGTAGATCATCACTTTGAAAATGTAGTGGTGGGCGAGGTCGAAATGTTCTCTCCAGCGTTGGATGAGGATGCAGAGTCCGGCGCAACGCAGTACGTTGACGGCGTGTATGATCGCCATCCCGGCCACAATGAACAGTAGTTTGCGACGCGCAGAGGCGGGCATGGCGAGGAGGAAGCCCACGTAGAGGACGAACAGTTCGAGTCCGTTGCAGCCATCGGCGATGTGCAGGATCTTTTCGCCGTTCTTGTCGATGCGGCTGACGGGGGACACCTGTATCTCCCCTTCGAAGGCGATGTCGTAAATGAAGGGCCTGGCAGAATATTCGCTTGAGCCGGTGAGTTGGTTAAGCATCCAGGCGGAATGTTCGCCAACAAGGTTGGTGAGGGGCGCATCAAGGGTGCGCGGATAAGCCCAAAATCCCAGGTAGAGGATTTTCCAAACGATCAGAACCAGCAGCGCTCTTTGTAAGAAAGACCGGATCGGTTTCGGGATCGTGGAGAGAGAATCGAAGAATCGTCCGATGGCACCTGTCATTGACCAAAAGTACGCTTCTCCTTTCGGTATTTTCTCAGCTTATTCGCCCCATATCCTACACCTGCAGCTAGCAGGAAGCCAAGTCCGCCGTCGACGGGAACGTTCCCTGGATCATCTCCAGGGTCTGGACCACTCTCTACTTGATTTTGTCGATTCTCATTTTGATCGATTCCGCTTGGATCGTTGTTGTCCGCCGGATCGAGTAGCTGCGCCTGCACCCCCAAGCTGGCGATACAGAATAAGGTCAGCAGCAGTGATTTTATTGTGGCCGGGAGGAAGTTCATTTTTTTCATAACAACTTTTTTAATCATCAGCTTATCACTGAACATTGAACTTGAGGGCGTCAATTTTTTTAGCTGAGCCATCCAGCACTTGAACTAAATAAGTTCCGGCAGGTAAACCGGTGTTGAGCGCGATGTTGTGTACGCTGCTGCCACCGCCATGGAGTAATACTTGTTGTTGTACCTGTATTCCTTGCATGTTGTAGATAGCCACGGTGTATTTGCCGGTTTCCCGGTTGCGGAATTTCAGGCTCAGGTTTTCACCGCTTCGGACGGGGTTTGGATAGACACTGAAATCCGTACCTACTTCTACAGGAGGCGGTATTGCTTTTTTCCGGAAAACGATGCGGAAGCGCTCCCCGCTGCTGGCGGCGTTGGCGTCGACCGTAAAATCATAGGAAACCGTTGTATCCAGTTTGAGGGCCTCCTCGCGGTCGAGGTAGGCATCTTGCAGGAACGCTTCGAGGTTGCGCCGGTTGTCAAAATCTGATCCTTGCAACAACAAGCGGTAGGCCCCGGCGCTGGTGGAGCGAAGGTTGAGGAATAGGGTGTCGTCATCCTGAACAAGCGGACGATGTTCAAAGGTGAGGTTGATGCCGTTGCGGCGGAACATGAGGTTGTTGGCGGCGTTCATCATTTTTACGCCATCCATCTCATTGATTTCTTTGGCTCCTTCTTCATAGAAGATCCCCATGGCTCCATCGGTGGTGATGTACTCGGTGCTGAAATTACGCTGCAGGGTTACGCGTAATTTTTCAGCAACAAATTCATTGGTATTGCGGAACACATTGCCATTGTCATTGCCACCTTTGGTGCTTTCTGTGAAGTTGACGGAAACAGTTCCTGTTGTTGCTGCTTGCACAAAGAAAGCTTGTCCGCTTTGCAAGCGGGTGTATGGGCTATTCAAATACGTTCCAGTGACACTGTATTGTTTTGTGGTTAGGTCGAACGAAACATATCCGCCGACTCCATAGGCACCGCTCAGGTTCGGATCCCACATCCAGATCGAATTTTTGACATTATTCATCAACCCCGAGGCTCCAATATCTACAGGTGATGCATAGGGGTTACCGACCAAGTAAAATTTATCGGCTGTGGCGCTCAGGCTGAATGTTTGGATACCCTGACGTAATGCGCCTTTCGCTTTAGTAGTAATTCCTCCAGGGGTTCCGCTTCCTATTCTACCACTTCCAAAATGTCCGGAAACAAAAAGAAAATAGCTTTCCGGATTTGAATTCGTACTGAAAAGTGAAGTTGATTGTGTGTTTTCAACGTTTACAAATGCGGGATTTGAGGGGTCATTATTCCAGCTACGCATGGAGTAACCAGGTCCGCTTGCCAAACCATCTCCCCCATTTGGCTTCCAAATCTCCACACCTGTTCCGGCAATGACTGTCCCATTGTTTTGCCAATTGTAGTAGATTGAATTATTTGAACTTCCTGAAACAGGAGCCGTCACCAAACGCCAAGCGCGCTTGTCGGTTGGGAAATATCGCTCAACAGTTACGTCTCCGGAGATGGTGCCGCCTGAGGCAGTAGCCACACGAGCTGTGCCGGTGTTGCTGCTTTTCAATGTCAAGTTACCATTGGTAGTAAGTATGCCGGCGGCGGGCGTTAGTACACCAGTTATGCTCTGCATATTTCCACCTGAACTGATGCCAACACCCGCACTATTGCTAATATCCAGG
>JBDKIP010000045.1:0-2757 GCA_039797015.1 Bacteroidota bacterium | reverse complement strand
AAATAAACGCGACGACTATGATTTAAGTGTGAAGCCTGCACTCAATGGACAATATTTTTTATTGGTGACAGACATATCCGCAAGCAATCGAAACAATTTGGATGTGGTGTTGCTGGATAAGAATCTAAAGATCAAACAACAGACCGCCATCGACCTGTTGTATCCGAGAAACACATACAACCTGGAAGATGTCAAATACACTACGAACAACAAGATCGTGATCCTGGGCAAGGAATTTGACGAGGTTCCGGTCGGCAGACGAAAGCGCACCAAGCTAGTCTTTAAGAAATACGCCCTTACCGTTTACAATGCAAAAGGGACCAAAGAAAGAGACGTATTGGTGGAGTCTGGGGATAAATTCGCCATTGGCGGTCAGCTCATGGAACTGAAAAACGGAGAAATTTTGTTGGCGGGTTTTTATAGCAATACTGCCCGAAAAGACGACCTCAATGGATTTTTCATCAGCAAGCTGAACACGGATTTAGGCGAGCTGACCTTGGCCTCTTACAAGCCATTGGATGCGTCTATGCTTGGCTCGAATTTTACCGAGGATGCAGATGACGAGGATGAGGAAACGCGAGCCGATCGCCGATCGGCCAAAAAGGCAAAGGATGACGACGAGGAAAATGAGTTTCCCAATGCGTATATCATAAAATCCGTGGATTACAATCCGGCCGACAATAGCTATCTGATCACGGCAGAGATTTCCAAATACACCTATTACAGTTATACCACATCAGAATACAATGCCGTCACCCGAACCTGGCGTACCACCACGTATCATGTACACCGGTACGAGAACAAGGACATTCTGGTGGTCAATACCGATGATCAGGGACAGATCAAATGGATCAATGACATTCCCAAAAATCAGCTGGAGGAGATCCGCACCTCTAATTCCGGTTTTGGTTCCGGCATCGGGTTTTATCGCAACTACAATGGATATTTTGCCAACGGAGGAGGGATGCCTTATTACTCTTCATTTACGCATTTGATCCACAACAACCGGCTGATCCTTGTATTCAACGATCACAGCAAAAACAACACCATTGCCGGATACGGCGATCGGGTAAAACGCATTTACAATTTTCGTCGGAACAGCAACACCTGGGGTGTCTCCATCGACATTGCAACGGGAAAGATGAGCCGTAAGATCGTCTCCACCAACGATGAGGAAACCATCTTGATGCCCCGTCATGCCATGGTGGTGAAAAACGAGATTTTCCTGCCTTCTTGGCGGATACGAGCCCTGGCACGCACCAAATTCAAAATGGCCAAGATCTCCGTAAAGTAGGTTTTAACAGGCTTTAAACGAAGCGGGTGAGCAGAATCTGTCGTGGAAGGACATGCTTCTGTATTTTTGAATTCTCGTGAAACGCATCGTTCCCTGGATCATCTTGTTGATTGGCCTCTCTTTGGTGGGCATCATTGGCATTCAGGTATCCTGGATTCGCAACATGGTCTTGTTGCGCCAGGAACAGATCAAGCACAGTGTGGAGGAGGCAACGATCTGGGTGGGAAACGATCTGGTTGCCCACAAGGGGTCGCCCCTGACCGCCCGTCCCTATTGGGATGATGGATTTTTATCCAGGATCTTTCGCCCGCCTACGATCGGACAGCAAGTGACAGTCGATGAGGTGGATAAAAAATTTCGTCAGGCGTTTCGTTTGTATCATTTGCCGGAGCGTATGCGGTTTGAATTCGGTCTGGCCTCCTTCGAAGCGGCTGACAACAATGCCTTCGAACGGGTATCCCCGAATTTTATCCAGACGTACTCCGACACGGCAAATAATTTCACGTTCAATTGGGTGTTGGAGTCCATGAGCGCTGGCTTGGGCGACAACATGGGACGGGGAGAGGTGTTGTTTGTCGTGATCCCCGACATCCGATCGCTGGTCTTGCAGTCACTTTGGTGGCCCATCGTGATTTCCATCTTTTTTACCCTTGTGATCATGACCGCATTTTATGTGACGGTCCGAACCATGGTGCGTCAGAAGAAATTGGTAGAAGTCAAAAATGATTTCATCAACAACATGACGCATGAATTCAAAACGCCGATCGCGACCATTTCCCTGGCAGTGGATGCCTTGCGAAATGAGAAAGTCAAATCCGATCCCGAGCGGATGAATTATTTCAACTCGATCATCAAGGAAGAAAATCTTCGCATGAATCGGCAAGTGGAAACCATCCTGCGTGCTTCCCAATTGGAGCGACAGGATTTTGAAGTACAGTTCAAGCCGGTACATCTGCATCCGATCATCAAACGTGTGATCGACACCTACTCGTTGCAGTTGGAATCTCGTTCGGGAAACATTCAATTGCATTTGGAAGCTCCATCGGATCTTTTATCTGCCGATGAATCGCATATGACCAATTTGATCAGCAACCTGGTCGACAATGCATTGAAATATTCAAAAGATGGGGTTCCTCCCGTGGTGGAGATCGCAACCTCGAATGAATCCGGAAAATTGGTGCTTGTCATTACCGACAATGGCATTGGGATGTCGCGGGACACGCTCAAGCGGATCTACGAGAAATTCTACCGCGCCCACACCGGAAACATCCACAATGTAAAAGGATTCGGATTGGGGCTTAGCTACGTGAAATCATTGGTCGACGCGCATCACGGCACCATCGAAGCCGAGAGTACCCTGGGCAAGGGCAGTCGCTTCACCCTGCGTCTTCCGCTATCCAACAGTTAACGGGAGGTCATCATTTTTCCAGAGCAGGCTGCTGTCGCCATAGCTCAAAAAACGG
>JBDKIP010000044.1:0-5402 GCA_039797015.1 Bacteroidota bacterium | reverse complement strand
ACATGGGGCAGAACGACAGGTATCCCGCTTGCCTCTGCGCCGTATTCAGGACATTCGATCCCATCGAATGGCATCATGCGGTGCACGACGCGAACGGACTCGGGAGATTTTTTAATGAACTCCTCGCGGGAATGACACTGGATGTAGTGGATGCGGTGGTTCGGGCGAAGTCGTTCGACTCCATTTCGTGTGGGACTCCCCACGAATACATCCACCTCCACGTTCAGTCCGGCCAATGCAGCACTCACCTGCTTCACATAGGTAGCGATCCCGCCCTGCCCGGTATCCGGTGGATATTCATACGAGACAAATCCCAAATGCATCTCCCAAAATAACAAACTAATTTCGCCAACAACTGCCTCAACTTTTTAAACTACTCAAACTCTTCAAACTCGTTAAGTGTCCCGCCTCAAACACATGACCCGCACCCTTGGCTTAGCCGACGGACTCGCCTTCTGGTGGAAAGCCAAGCAAAAAAAATTCGGTGAGATCCAGGCCTCCAAATGGAATACCAGTTTCCGTTTGCGGCCCCATTCAACCGACTACGACACCTATGAGCATGTGTTTGTGCTGAAGGAATATGATTTCCCCATCCCCTTTGAACCGAAATTAATCATCGATGGCGGTGCCAACATCGGCATGTCGGCCCTGTATTTTGCTCGACGATTTCCGAAGGCAAAGATCCTGGCGATCGAACCCGATTCAGCCAACTGTGCCTTGTTGAAACACAATACCCGCGACTATCCGCAAGTGGAAAGCATCCGGGCCGGATTGTGGTCGAGTTCGGGACATCTGCGCATCAAGGACACCCTCGCCGATGCCAATGCTTTTCAGGTGCAGTGGACAGAAAATGCTTCGACCGACACACTGCCGGCTCGTTCGATTGCAGATCTGCTTGAAAAAACCGGGCAGTCCGCCATCGACATCTTAAAGCTCGACGTCGAAGGAGCGGAACGAGTCCTCTTCCAGAGTGGATATGAATCCTGGTTGCCCAAAACCAAGCTACTCATCGTGGAGCTCCACGACCGAATGGTACCCGGCTGCTCCAAGGCCTTGTTCGAAGCCATTTCCAAATATGATTTCAGTTGCGAAACCCGCTGGGAGAATTTGATCTTCTTCAATAACCAATTGATGTAGCCCTGATGTACTATTCATGCATTGATAACTAGTCAGTTAGCTTTATTGATGTAGTATTGAAGGAGTTCGGATCCCATTCGTTTCTTTCCCATCGTTTATTCTTGTCTTGCGGTTGCTGACATCCCTCCTCTTTGCCTAAACAGCTGCCTGCCACGCTATGCCCAGAATAAACAACCCTCGTTATCCTCGGTTTCTACTCCTTTCGCTTTTCATTTTTTTTCTATTCGATGTTGGTCTTTCACAGCCCCTGGGCATTCGGTTTAGCGCCGTTGGCCCCTCCTGTGCCGGCAATACAGACGGATTCATCGCGGTTTACGGAACCGGCGGCGTGCCCCCGTACACGTACAGTTATAACGGCGGACCTTTCACGAGCAACAACCTGTTCGTCGGATTGGGCGCCGTGTCAAACACATTCGTTTCGGTAAAAGATGCTTCCTCGCCGGCCGGCAACGTAGTCACATCCCCCTCAAACATCACACTGTCTGCACCCGTCAATTCGCTGAACATTCGGCCCGACTCTGTTTTTTGTACCGGCAGCACCTTACCGCTTTATGCCTCCGGAGGAGGAACCTATATCTGGACCTCCACCCCCAATGATCCAAGCATCGCCAATCCAACTGCCGCCTTCACCACTGCCACACCCACCCGCAATACGGTGTATACGGTAACGAGCTTGGTTCCTCGAGACAGAAATCTGATCGACAACGGAGATTTTGAAAAAGGAGACGTTGCGTTTGAAAGTCAGTACACAGGCTATCCCTATCCCCCCAACCCGGCAAACCCAAGTTTCGCTCAACGCGCTTACAGCATCGTTTTTAATGGCCGTCAGTTTGAACCACAATTCCAACCCTGTACCGATCACACCAGTGGCACCGGAAGAATGATGGCCATTGATGGTGCCACAACACCTAACTTGAAGATCTGGACGCAGAAGGTTTCTGTTCAGCCCAACACAAATTATACGGTTCAGTACTGGCTGCAATCGATCGATCCAAATAGCCCCGCGCAACTTGAACTTCAGGTGAACGGATCACCCATCACCGGAAATGCATCCACGAGTACTGGTACCGCACCTTCAGCAGCCTGCCAATGGAAACTGATTTCCTATAGTTGGAACAGCGGATCGAATACAGTAGCAGAAATCTCCATCATCGGACGCAATCTGTCTTCCTTTGGAAATGATTTTGCCATCGATGATATTTCAATGACCCATTTGGTCAGTTGTACGTTCTCGAAAAGCAGTTCCATGACGGTCGTTCCCGGTCCATCGGTCAATGCCGGACCCGATAAAACGATCATAGCCGGCGATCAAGTCACACTCGACGGAACAGGCATGGCCAATCCTGCTTCCATCAACTGGTCGCCCAACACCAACATCACCGATGCGAATACCTATACGCCAAGGGTCAATCCGCCCGTTACAACCACCTATGTATTAAGTGTTCGATCAAACAACAATTGTGTGTCGACCGATAATGTATTGGTGACCGTTTTACCTTACTGCATCAACGTCATGAATGCGTTTACGCCCAACGGCGACGGCATGAACGATCGTTGGCTGGTGGTAAACAACGGGGGCATCTGCACACGGCAGATCTCCGTTGCGGTGTACAACCGATATGGCGGACTCGTTTATAAAAACGATCAGTACAACAACGATTGGACGGGATTGTACAAGGGAAAACCTGTGCCTGACGGAACCTACTATTACGTGGTAACCTACCAACTGCTTACGGGATCATACATAAAACTGAAGGGGGATGTGACCATTCTTCGCTAATTCAATCATAAAGACCTGCCATGAAACGACTGCTGCTATTTGCCCTCAACCTATTGGTCTTCATCGATTGTCGAAGCCAACAACTTCAGACTTCCTCCTTGTATGAGATGCAGAGTCTCTTACACAACCCGGCAACCGCCGGCTTGTTTCAAGACAACCTGATCGGTGCGAGCTACCGCACGCAATGGAGTGGGATCAGTGGTAGTCCGCGTACCGCCATGCTCTTCGGCAGCTACAACCTGAAAAAAGAGAATGTGGGCCTGGGTGGATACTTGTTTTCTGATGTAACCGGACCCACGTCTCGAACCGGACTCTCTGCCTCTTTTGCCAAACACCTCAAGATGAAAGATGGATCGGTTTGGTCGGTGGGCATTGAGGCGCGCGGGCTGCAATTCGCGATCGATCGCGCAAAACTCAGCGCCACCTTGGGAGCCGACCCGGCACTCGGCAATGCAGATACCCGCATGAAGGTCGATGCCGGCCTCGGCATCGCCTATCAAAAAAATGACCTGCGACTGGGCGCCTCCGTTTCTCAACTCGTACAATCCAAGCTTGGTTTTTACAACGGGACTACCACCCTGGCCGAAGAAGCGCGCTTATATCGCCATTATTATTTTCACGGCTCCTACAGCTGGCAGATAGATGAAAGCACAGAGATCACACCCAACCTCATGGTCATTTACCTACCCAATGCGCCGGTGGAAGTGCAAGGTGGATTTCGGGTAGAACATAAACAGTTGTTCTGGTGGGGCCTTGGTTTTCGTTCCAAGCAGAGTGCCATTCTTTCGGCAGGACTACAGATGCAAAAACGGATTAGCTTTGGCTACTCGTTCGACATCTATCGGACTCCCCTCAGTCTGTTTGATGGTGGATCGAATGCCCACGAACTGATGCTTCGCTTGCAGCTAAAAAAATAGTACAGTCGTAAGGGCAATATGAATAAAAGATAACGTGTCCATAAATGCTTGCTTGCCCACATGAGTAGAAATAAATTCGTCCTCCTTTTTTTGCTTTCGTTTCCATTTGCTGCGGTTTCGCAGGTATCTCCCCTCAATTTATTGGTCAACGGTGATTTTGAAAGTGGGGCGAGTGGAAATGGTTTTCAAACACTGTCTCCCTATAATTTTATTGCAACGCCAACCGGAAACTCTAATCCGGGCGACTATGCCGTCATCGCCAACCCGCAACCGATGAACACGGCATTTTTCATCTCCGGAACCGATCACAGCGGTACGGGTAAAATGCTGGTGATCGACGGATCGACCATTGGAGGCAATCCACGCTTTTGGAAAGCCGGCAGCAATGGCGGTGGGGTGGGTCCGCTGACGGTAGGACAATCCTATACCTTCAGCTATTGGATCAAAAGCATCGCCACCAGTGTAGTGGATGTATCTACAACAGCGAACATCCAGGTGAATTGGAACAATGCGAGCAACGTAACGCTGGTTTCCGGAAATGTGTTGGCGCCTTACCCGGGCACGACGGCCACCTGGCAAAAAGTGGTTTACTCCTTCACAGCCACGACGGCCTTTGTCAACATTGAACTATCGAACAGCAACACCAATGCGGTGGGGAATGATTTTGCGATCGACGATGTGGAAGTGTTGGCCCCACCTAAACCATTGGCCATTCGATACAGCGTAGTGGATCCATCTTGTCCAACGGCCAATGATGGGTTCATCGCCGTATACGGAACCGGTGGTACTCCGCCGTATACATATAGTTACAATGGCGGAGCGTATACCAGCAACAATGTTTTTGGCGGACTCGGTGCCGTGACCAATGCATTCGTCTCCATCAAAGATGCCACTAACCCTACGGCAGCTGTTGTATTTTCTCCATCCAATATTTCATTGACTCCTCCGGCAAACACACTGACGATCCGGCCCGATTCAACCATCTGCAGCGGAGCGGTGCTTCCGCTGTATGCAGGTGGAAGCTCGACCGGTTATACCTGGTCAGCCGCACCAGCCGATGCCACCATTGCCAATCCAAACGCGCAAAACACCACTGCGTCTCCGACACAAAACACCACGTATACGGTCACCACTTCCGTTACACGCAACCGTAGTCTTATTTTCAACGGAGACTTTGAACAAGGGGACGTAGGATTTGAAAGTCAATACACCTATTTTCCTTTTCCGCCGAATCCGGCCAATGCTGGATTTGCGCAGCGAGCATACAGCATTGTCAACAACGCGCAACAATTCGAACCACAATTTCAACCTTGTGTCGATCATACCACCGGCACCGGAAAATTCATGGCCGTCGATGGCGCCACGGTGGCCAACATAAAATTATGGTCACAGAAAGTTGCGGTCACACCGAATACAACATACACAGTACAATATTGGCTGCAATCGATCGATGCTGCCAGTCCCGCCCGATTGGAAACGCAAATTAACGATGCTCCCATCACGGGAAATGCAACGACCAGCACAGCAACTGCTACGACTACGACCTGCAGTTGGGTACAGATCACCTA
>JBDKIP010000043.1:0-3656 GCA_039797015.1 Bacteroidota bacterium | reverse complement strand
TTGGTCGATAAGGTCATCGAACTCAGCGATACACACATCGTAGGTGTAAAGAACGTAACGTTCAACGAGTGGTTCTTTCAGGGACATTTCCCTGGCAACCCTGTCATGCCCGGTGTGCTGCAAATCGAAGCGCTGGCACAATGTGGTGGCATACTGGCCATCAACCTCAGCGGTGAGGGACAATACGATACGTATTTTCTCAAGATCGATCAGGTCAAATTCAAGCAAATGGTTCGCCCGGGCGACACCCTGCTGCTCAAAATGGAATTGATCGCACCCATCCGCCGAGGAATCTGTGAGATGAAAGGCACCGTCTACTGTGGCGGAAAAGTTTGTTCCGAAGGCATTCTTGTGGCACAGATCGTGAAACGATCAGAATGACACTCCCCGCCATTGAAATCAACTACAAAGCCCCCTTTTTGGGGGCTTATTTTTTGTCCACAACGCCTCAAAAAATGGGTAAAAAATAGACCCCGCATCAGCCGCTTTCCGCCGCTCAATTCCGTACATTCGCCTATTGATTTTCAACCCCTGTTTTCCCTCGGAAAACGACCATTTTTTTCAACGCACATGAACCCTGAGACCAACCCCGCCCAACCCCAACAATACGGTGCCGACAGCATACAGGTTTTAGAAGGACTGGAAGCGGTCCGCAAACGGCCGGCGATGTACATCGGCGACGTAGGCGTCAAAGGCCTCCATCACCTGGTGTATGAAGTGGTCGACAACTCGATCGATGAAGCCCTGGCCGGTCACTGCAAAAACATCACTGTAAACATTCACCCCGACAATTCCATCTCGGTGGAAGACGACGGACGAGGCATCCCCACCGCCATGCACACCAAGGAAAAGCGCTCCGCGCTCGAGGTGGTAATGACCGTTCTGCATGCCGGCGGAAAATTCGACAAGGATTCGTACAAGGTTTCGGGCGGCTTGCACGGCGTCGGTGTCAGCTGCGTGAACGCACTCAGCACCGATCTGCACGTCACCGTTCGTCGCGAAGGAAAAATATTTGAACAAGCCTATAAGATCGGCGTACCGCAATATGCCGTCCGCGAGATCGGCACCAGTGAAACCACGGGTACACGCGTACATTTTTGGCCCGATGGCAGCATCTTCAATACCACCACCTACAACAAAGACATCCTGGAAGGAAGATTGCGTGAACTGGCTTATTTGAACAGAGGGATTCGCATCATCCTACATGATTTGCGGGAGACGGATGAAAACGGACAGTCTTATTCCAACACCTTCTACAGCGAAGGAGGGATCGTAGAGTTCGTTGCCATGCTGGATAACAATGCCGGCCGAACGGCCTTGATCCCCAACATCATCGCAGTAGAGGGCCGCGACGAATCCACCAATGTTGCCGTGGAAGTAGCCCTGAACTACAACGACAGTTACAGCGAACACATCTACTCCTACGTAAACAACATCAACACCATCGAAGGAGGAACGCACGTATCCGGATTTCGTCGTGCACTCACCCGAGTATTCAAAAGCTACGGCGATAAGAACGGACTTTTTGAAAAAGCAAAAGTGGAGATCGAGGGAGATGACTTCCGGGAAGGACTCAGTGCCATCATCTCCGTCAAGGTGCCGGAACCACAGTTCGAAGGGCAAACCAAAACCAAACTCGGCAACAACGAAGTAATGGGTGTCGTCGACTCCACCGTATCCAAAGTACTGGAAGCCTATCTGGAGGAAAATCCACGCGAAGCCAAGAACATCGTTGCCAAAGTGATCCTCGCGGCACAAGCCCGTGCAGCCGCCCGCAAAGCCCGCGAATTGGTACAACGTAAATCTGTACTATCTGGAGGCGGTTTGCCCGGTAAACTGGCCGATTGCTCCGAGCGGGATGCAGATAGATGTGAGCTTTTTCTCGTCGAGGGAGACTCGGCTGGCGGAACCGCCAAACAAGGCCGTGACCGAAGCATCCAGGCGATCCTTCCGCTGCGTGGAAAAATCCTCAACGTGGAAAAAGCCATGGAGCACAAGATCTATGACAACGAGGAGATCCGAAACATGTTCACTGCACTCGGCGTGAAGATCGGTACCCCCGAAGATCCCAAAGCACTCGACCTCAGCAAACTCCGCTACCACAAATTGATCATCATGACGGATGCCGATGTGGATGGCTCACACATCGCGACTCTGATCCTCACCTTCATCTACCGTTACATGAAAGCGATGGTGGAACAAGGATACGTATACATCGCGCAGCCCCCTCTTTACCTGGTCAAAAAAGGAAAAGAACAAGCATACGCGTACAACGAAGATCAACGCAAGGCACTGGTCGAGAAAATGGGTGCAGGCAAAGAAGATTCCGTAACCATTCAACGATACAAGGGATTGGGAGAAATGAATGCCGATCAACTATGGGATACCACCATGAATCCGGCCACCCGCACCCTCAAGCAAGTAACCATCGAAAGCGCTGCGGAAGCCGATCGCATCTTCAGCATGCTCATGGGTGATGAAGTGGCTCCCCGCCGTGCGTTCATCGAATCACATGCCAAATACGCCAAGCTCGACATCTAAAAGACATCGACTCGTTCAGGGCTTCCAGTTGTATTGAAAGCTGACTTGCGTGAGGTTGCGCAACAATGTCCACTCCGGCTTGTATATCGGCCAACATACCCCTGCCCGTAGGTGTACGACTCGACTCACTTCAATGCCCACACCCAGCGAAGCACCGCCATACAGCCCGCGGAACTGTGAAAGCGAAAACAATCCCCGCAATTGGTCCGGGGAGGAATAGCTCAGGTGACCACGCACCATAAGCCATCCTCTTCCCAGATTTTTTGGATTCGATCGCTCCCACGCACCGGTATGTACCACGCATCCGATCACCGCATAATGATTCCACAACATTTGCTGCTTGCCTGCCAAGGGATCATTGAATCCGCCGATCCTGTATCCCGTCAGCACACGTTCACCGAATTGGAAGACAAAGCGCAAGGCCGAGTGAAGGCCCCAATCCGCCCACAACCGCTGTCCCTCAAATCCAATGTTCATCATGCCACTCCAGGGCGAATACAATTGCCAAGTGATCGTTTCATTTGATCGTGCCGACGCACCACCCATCGGTCCACCCGCACCCGGCTGCGTCACCCCACTATAAACAGATACCGGCAACTGCCACCGGCCGGGCTCCCCGATCATCAAGCGTACCACTCGGGCAGATGCCTGCAATTGTCCCCCCTGCCCCCATTCCATCATGCCCGCACTAAGCCACTCTGGCAACTCATTGACCTTTCGCGGCAGAGAATCCGTCAATAAGGAAGATCGGCACGCAGGTGTCGCTTGTGCCACACATGCGAACAGAACACACACAACCATCCACCTGAAAACGATCATCTCCCGAAGGAAATTCGACACAATAGACCCAATAACCATTTTCCGTTTTTCATAGTTCCTTCCGAAATGTTTATGCTGTCGTCCGGCAATGCCACAAAGCGGATCTCAGATCGATCTCCCAGATCCAGCGAAGCAAAGGGCTCGATGTAGATTGCATTCAACGAACGCTTCCAAATTCGAATCGAACCGATGATTTGTGTGCGCCAGAATGGAATGCCGACCGGATGGGCCTGTATCCCCAATTGGTATAAGACAAAAACCGAACCAGTGGAAGGGGAAATGGCCGTGGTGGTGGA
>JBDKIP010000042.1:0-5194 GCA_039797015.1 Bacteroidota bacterium | reverse complement strand
ACCCAAGGATCGGACGGAGCCCATTGCCATTCCGGTAGCCTATCTGAGAAAAAATGCCTTGATCCAGCGCATCCAAACGTCTAAAGGTCCCCTGCACATTGAAGGGAATATTTCCTTTGCCGACCAGATCCGCCGCGGGTATAATGTGATCGGTTACATCGACAACAAGGCGGAGAAGACGGTGGTGCTGGGTGCACACTATGATCATTTGGGTTATGGGGAAGACAACAATTCTCGTCACACCGGCGCTCCGGCCATTCACAACGGGGCCGATGACAATGCTAGCGGCACATCGATGTTGATCGAGTTGGCGCGGATGCTGAAATCAAAATCCGATCAGAAAAACAATTATCTCTTCATTGCCTTTTCGGGTGAGGAGTTGGGTTTGTATGGATCTAAGTATTTCACCGACAATCCGACCATCGATCTGAAGTCGATCAACTACATGATCAACATGGATATGGTGGGACGATTGCCCGACAGCAGCAAAACGGTTACGCTGGGTGGATATGGTACGTCGCCGGCTTGGTCGACTGTGATCGATCCGAAGGCCATTGCGCCGGTGTCGTTGCGCATCGATTCAAGCGGAACCGGTCCGAGCGACCACTCTTCCTTTTATCGCAAAGACATTCCGGTGTTATTTTATTTCACCGGCTTGCACACGGATTATCACAAGCCGTCGGATGATGCGGACCGAATCAATTACGAGGGGATGGTGCGCATCATTCGTCACATCGAAAAAACCATCAGTGGCTTGAACGAACAACCCAAGCTGAGTTTTTTAAAGACGCGTGAGATGCAGACGACTACGACCGCGCGGTTCAGTGTGACGATGGGCATCATGCCCGATTATACGTATTCGGGCAAAGGCGTGAAGGCAGATGGCGTGGGTGAAGGAAAGCCTGCACAGAAGGCGGGCATTCGGGCGGGCGACATTGTGTTGCAGATCGGTGAGTATTCGATCGCTTCGATGGAGAATTATATGCAGACGCTCGGAAAATTCAAGAAAGGCGATACGGTGAAGGTGATTTTTCAGCGGGGCGATAAAACTCAGGAAGTCAGCGTAACTTTCTAGAAACAAGCAAATGGCAGAGCGGGGGCAAAAATTGATCCTGGACACGGCGTCGTTGAACGAATTGTTTTTCGACGAGGCATGTTTATTGGGAATCATGGCGCCCATTCGCGATTATCAGTTTGTCTGGCATTTGAATGCGCATCTTCAGTTGGATTTTCGGATCAATGATCTCGAGATCAAGTTGATCCGAAAAAAGCGCGAGTATTTTTTCAAGGTATATGAGTACAGCCGACGCGACTCGATGCTGGAGCATTACATCTATGTGAATCAGTTTGACGGGGAGTATTTATTGCCGGAATTGAAGCACATGGATTTTTTGTGGCTGATCAAGGGTGATGAGATCGATCCCGCCTGGTTAGATGAAACCATGCAGGCGATACGGGGTACGCAATTTGTACAAATGGTTGTGAACCTTCCGATAGAGCAGGTCAAGCACCGCGAAAATCTTTTATTCTGATCCTATGTGGACTGAAACCAACAATACGCTTTATCGCAAATTTGAATTCCCCGATTTTTCAGCAGCATTCGCGTTCATGACACGCGTGGCGATGTTGGCCGAACAACATCAACACCATCCGCGCTGGAGCAATGTGTGGAATACCGTGGAGATCTGGCTCAACACCCACGATGCGGGCAATGTGATCACGGAAAAAGATCATGCGCTGGCGAAGGCGATCGATGGGTTGGCCTAACCCCTATGCATTAATGCTAATCACCATCCGCTTCTCGCCCAATTCCGTCAGACGACCGATGGGCAAAAGATGATCGATAAGGCCGAATGCGTTTAGTTTCTCTTCAAACTCCAATACCGACGATTCCGAAACGGCGATCAACAATCCGCCATTAGTCTGCGGATCGGGCAATAATGTAAAGGCCTCCGCGACCGGAACGCCTTTTTCAAATTTGACATCTGCTTGATATCGGCTCCAATTTCGCGTGGTTGAATCTGGAAAGATCCGCTGCTGAATATATCCCGAGACACCGGGCAATAATTTCAATCGATCGTACCAGATCTCGGCGCCACAACTACTTCCGTATGTCATCTCGCCTAAATGACCAAGCAATCCAAATCCCGTTACATCCGTCATCGCATGCACACCCGTCATTGCACCCAACTCCGCACCGATCTTATTCAACGAACCCATGGTGTTCAAGAGGGCTTCACTGTGTTCGGGATTCAACAATCCGCGCTTTCGTGCGGTCGACAAAATACCACTGCCAAGTGGCTTGGTCAAAAACAACAAATCACCAGGCTTGCCACCACTGTTTTTTTTGATCTGCTCAACACGAATGATCCCGTTGACCGATAAACCAAATACCGGATCCGTGGAATCAATGCTGTGTCCGCCCGCTAACGGAATACCCGCCTCCTTGCAAACAGCCCGCGCGCCTTCGATCACTTGTGCAGCCAAATCAGCGGGCAGTTTATCGACCGGCCATCCCAAGATCGCCAGCGCCATGATCGGCTTTCCCCCCATCGCATATACATCACTGATCGCATTCGCGGCGGCGATGCGACCATATTCGAATGGCTCATCCACGATCGGTGTAAAAAAATCGGTCGTAGAGATCAACGCATTTCCATCGCCCAAATCCATCACTGCGGCATCATCCAGCGATTCATTTCCCACCAGCAACTGCGGAAACACATCCAAGACAGAACCGGGTTTGATGATCTGCTCCAATACCTGCGGCGCGATCTTGCAACTGCAACCGGTGTTTCGGGTAAACGACGTAAGCGGTGTTTCAGGAAGTTGATTCATATTCTTCAGGTATTCAATAAGCGCTCCACATTTTGTTCACTCACGTCTGGTGCGTCGATCACCTTGATCAGTGATTGCGCCTGCTCGCGATTGAAAAGAGACTTTAAATACATTTTATCGTAGTAGCGTAGCAAGATCTCAAAGGCTGGCAAAATTTGTCCAACCGAAATATGATCGATTGCTTCCGTCGCATTCTTATCGCCCAATTTTTTTCGGATACGATCGGTGGCATCAATGAGGCGCTCCGTATCCAGAAATCCATATCCCTTTACGATATATTTTAACCGCTCCTCAAAGGGAATTTCTAAAAACGATACTGGCGAGCGGCGCATCAATTGCCAGAAAGAACCGGGAATGTTCACGCGACCGATCCGCTGTGATTCATCTTCCACCCAAATTCGATTCGGCCTAGCTTTTTGAATGTTTCGAAGCGACAGCGCGAGTTTGTTTTCAAAATGTTCTTGAGTGGGCTGTTCGGGCTGACCAATATTACCAAACGCCGACCCTTTGTGATGCGCCAATCCCTCCAGGTCCAACACAGCCCCACCTTTGAGTTGCAAGGCATTCAACAGATCCGTTTTTCCAGAACCGGTGTAGCCACCGATCAATTGCAGGGGATATTCTTTTTCAAATTGTTCGAGCGACCAACGACGAAAACTTTTGTATCCGCCCACCAGCGTGTGTACGTTGAATCCATACAAGTCAAGCAACCAAGCCACCCCACCGCTGCGCATCCCACCGCGCCAGCAATGGACCAACAAGGTGCGCGAACCACTTTTTTCCGCAATGGCTTCGGCCTGCTCGACCATTGGCCGCATTTTGGGACCAAAAAAATCCAACCCGATTTTGATTGCCTGTTCGCGGCTTTGCTGTTTGTACGTAGTGCCGACTTCTTTTCGTTCATTGTCGTCAAACAGCGGAAATGAATGTGCACCCGGGATGTGGGCATGGTTGTATTCACCCGGACTGCGTACATCTAAAACCGGATGTAATTCGGATAATTCGAGGAATTTTTCAATATCAAGGGGACGAACCGCCATTACAGGTGAAGTTACTTTGAATTGAGTGCATGAAAAAACCCGAACCTTTTGGGAGTCCGGGTTTTACTATGTAATCGTTTTAGTTTACCGATTCATCGAAGCGAGGAACTCTTCGTTGCTCTTGGTTCCTTTGATTCGATTTTGCAATTCGCGCATGGCTTCTTCGGTATTCATGTCCGTCAGGTACACGCGAAGCAGGTTCATGCGTTGCAATACGTCTTTGTCGAGCAGCAGGTCGTCGCGACGCGTAGAGGAAGAAGTAAGGTCGATGGCCGGATACATGCGTTTGTTTGCCAGTCGGCGATCCAATTGCAATTCCATGTTGCCGGTTCCTTTGAATTCCTCAAAGATCACCTCATCCATTTTGCTTCCGGTATCAACCAGCGCAGTGGCGATGATGGTGAGCGATCCGCCATTTTCAATTTTACGTGCAGCACCGAAGAATTGCTTGGGCTTTTGCATGGCGTTGGCTTCCACACCACCGGAGAGTACTTTACCGGATGAAGGAGCTACGGTATTGTGTGCACGGGCCAGACGGGTAATGGAATCGAGCAAGATCACCACATCGTGTCCGCATTCCACCAATCGCTTGGCTTTTTGCAAGGCCATCGTGGAAACCTTCACGTGTTTTTCAGCGGGCTCATCGAACGTAGAGGCAATGACTTCGGCACGCACACTGCGTTCCATGTCGGTCACCTCTTCCGGACGCTCATCTACCAGCACCACCATCAAGTAACACTCGGGGTGGTTGGCGGCGATGGCATTGGCTACGGCTTTGAGCAACATCGTTTTACCCGTTTTGGGTTGGGCGACGATGAGTCCGCGCTGTCCTTTACCGATGGGCGTGAACAGGTCCATGATCCGCGTGGAATAATCGGACGGCGTCGTGAACAGATTCAGTTTTTCGAAGGGGAATAGCGGGGTGAGATAATCGAAGGGAACGCGGTCGCGCACTTCTTCGGGTCTTTTTCCATTGATGCTCTCGGTTTTTACGAGGGCAAAATATTTTTCGCCTTCGCGGGGCGGACGAACCATGCCCACTAGTGTATCACCGGTTTTGATCGCCAGTTGTTTGATCTGTTGCGGGGCAACGTATACGTCGTCGGGGGAAGAGAGGTAGTGATAATCGGAGGAGCGAAGAAATCCGTATCCGTCCGGCATCATTTCCAATACGCCTTCGGCTTGGATCAGTCCATCGAACTCCACATTGAAATTCGGGTTTTCGCGACGGGGCTGGAACTGGGGACGATAGCCACCTTGTTGCGGAGCGGGCTCCTGTGGTTGTGCCTGTTGCTGCTGCTGTTCGTCCGATTCCT
>JBDKIP010000041.1:0-4448 GCA_039797015.1 Bacteroidota bacterium | reverse complement strand
AGCAAATTCGGCGACCTAAAAATGGGTTCCAACTACCCAGAGAAATATCCAAACTTTGGACGCCGCTCCACATACATCGATACCCGGAACGGAGTGGACCGCATCGTGATCAACTCCGATGAACGCATTCAGAAATTTTCTGGATACCAGCAATGGGACATCACCCAAAAAATCCTTTTCAAGCCAAACGACCGTTTCACCCATTCCCTGAACCTGCAACTCTCCAATACAACCGATATACCTCGATACGACCGGTTGCAAGACATGAAGAACTTTGGTGGTACCATCGGCACAACCTTGCGGTTTGCGGAATGGTATTATGGTCCCCAATTCCGATCACTGGCTGCTTATCAGGCACAATGGTCCGTAAATACACAACAAGAAATCAGCTTTCAACTGCATCATCAACTGATCAAGGAAAGCCGACAAACACGTGAGTATCTGCGGTACGATCGGTTCGATAGCCGAAGAGAGCAGATCGGTGTATGGGGATTCAATCTGGATGCGCGCACCAAAAAAGGAGCCGATGAGATTACCTATGGGATCGATGGACAATGGAATGATCTTCGGTCCGTCGCCGACCGAACGGATCTTCGTACCGGGATGAAAATGCCGCTCGATACGCGTTACCCCGATGGACAAAACAACATGTGGTATCTGGGCGTTTACGGTCAGCATGTACGAAAATTGCAAAACAGTAAATGGGTCGTCAACGACGGAATCCGCTTGCAACAAACATCACTTCGTTCCACCCTCCTCAACAATTCCTTTTTTCAATTTCCATTCACGAGCATCAAACAAAACAATCTCTCTGCTATTGGCAATGTGGGGATCGTTTACAATCCCTCAAGCGCCATGCGAGCTGCTTTCCATTTGAGCAGCGGGTTTCGCACCCCCAACATTGATGATGCTGCGCGCATTTTTGAGTCCAGTACGGCACAACGACGCTTGATCCTGCCGAACCCGGAGATTCGTCCCGAACGCACCTACAACGCCGACTTCAACTGGATCCTGCGCATCGAAGACAAGATCCGCCTCGAAGGAGCATTCTTCTATACACTGTACCGCAATGCCATCGCCCTCGCACCCTTTCAACTGAACGGATCCGACTCGATTGACTACAACGGTGTACGATCGGCAGTCTATGCCAACCAAAATGCGCGCAAAGGCTATTTAATTGGGGTGCAGGCACGATTGTTTTGGAAGCTGAACGATCAATGGTCGCTCGACAACACCCTCACGCAAAGCAAGGGCCGATATCAATTGGCTTCGGGTGAAATGCCACTGGATCACATCCCCCCGGTATTTGGACGATCGGGCCTACAATTCCAAGGAAAACGATTCCAATCGGAGGCATTCCTCCTGTTCAATGGCTGGAAACGGCTGCGGGACTACAATTTAGAGGGGGAGGACAATCTTCAATATGCCACACCGGATGGCATGCCCGGATGGATGACGATCAATTTCCGCTTTCAGGTGGATGTTTCCAAGCAGATCCAGATCCAGGGAAGCCTGGAGAACCTGACCGATCGGAATTACCGCGTGTTCGCCTCGGGATTATCCGCGCCTGGTCGTAGTTGGATGATCACCGTAAGGTCCAAATTTTAATACGGGCGCTTTTTCCCGTTTTAATTTTTCTTAAATTGAGGGAGCTTATGTCCGAGCAAACCCTCATAGACGGCTGTCTCCGCAACGACCTGGTTGCCCAGCGCGAATTGTATGAGCGCTTCAGCCCAAAAATGCTGGCGGTTTGTCACCGCTATGCCGTAAACAGAGAAGATGCGGAGGACATGTTACAAGAAGGATTTGTCAAGGTGTTTCTTCAGATCCGTTCTTTTGAGGCAAGAGGTTCATTTGAGGGTTGGATCCGACGGATCATGGTACATACCTGCATCAACCACCTGAAAAAAAACAAAAAATTTCAGGACAACCTCGACATCATCCACGCCCACGGCATTCCGACCCGTACCGAGGCCATTCCCTCCATCGTGCAAGCCAAACAGATCGCTGAATGCATCCGTTCCCTGCCGGTAGGCTATCGGAGCGTATTGAATCTATTTGCGATCGAAGGCTATAGCCACCGAGAAATCGCCGCCATGCTCGATATTGAAGAAAGCACCAGTCGAAGTCAATACACACGCGCAAAGAATTTATTGGAGCATTTACTGATCCAACGAAACATACTTCCCCCACACAAACAAAAATCCGATTGGCTGGTCGCCGCCCGATGATCCATGTCGACGAATGTTGATCATAGCGAATTTGAGCACTGGCTCCGGCAAGAAACGGACCGGCACCGGCTATACGCGGACGAATCGGTTTGGGAACGCATAAACCGTCGCGTACACAAGCGCCGCTGGTTCCCCTTTGTGCTGACCGCCTTGCTGACCATCAGTGCATCCGTCACCTGGGTCATGATCGATCAGCCTGATCTTCCCCTTAACTATGCTGCGCGGATGCACAGAACAAATTCTGCTGAAAAAATCATCCCGCAAGCTCCTCTCCGAAAGGATCAAATCAAACTTGAACAACCCTCTTTGTCCTTTTTGATGCAAGCACAACAGATGAACGCTGCTTCCAGCCCGGAAACAACATCGGAGCAATCCTGGATGGAAGAGATCGAGAATACACAAGACAAAATCATGCCCGTGCCGACCGATAACACCGAGCTGTTTGTCGCTGAAGCCAAAGGCCTGATTCAACAAGAAGCTACTGTCAGCAATCATTCACTGGTGGTTGATCCATCCCCTGCGGATGCGAATGCAGCGCTTTCGGAGGCGCAAACTACTTCAGCAGCCGCTGAAAAAACCAATGTGCTGCATCCGGAACAATTTCAATCGATCGAAAGTGTGATCAACGGGTACAAAGGGAAGCGGACGAAAAAAAGCTGGCGAATGCAATGGAGTGTGAGTCCGACGATCAGCTATCGACAACTCATTGAAGATGTCTCCGCCCTGCAGGCTGCCCGTTCCGTGATGAATGCGGCACCCGCGATGGCCGTTCCGGAATTGGAGAGTGTGGTGAATCACAAACCCGATCTCGGCCTTCAATTCGGCGTTTCCGTAAGCCGTCAACTGTCCAAGCAACTGGATTTTGTGGGCGGTGTTCAGTTCAACATCAACAAATATGACATTCGTGCCTATAAAGGTGGGCGGGAAGTAGCAACAGTGGGACTAAACAACCAGGGGGGAACCGGATCGGTATCATCTTATACCAACTACCGAAGTGCCGATGGAATTTGGGCCAAATGGCTGGCCAACTACTATTTTTCCTTGTCCGCTCCGATCGGATTTCAATACCGGGTGATCGGCAACAAGAAATGGAGTTGGGGACTGGGTTCCACCATTCAACCGACGTACGTACTCAGCAAGCAGGCCTATATGTTGTCGGCCGACTACAAAAATTACCTGGAAGTGCCTTCCTTGGTACGCCGATGGAATCTCAATGGCCAGGTGGAGACGTTTGTCGGATTTCAAAAAGGAAAGACGCGGTGGACACTCGGCCCACAGGCGCGTTACCAAATCTTCTCTAGCTACGAAAAATCCTACCCGGTACAAGAACACCTGTTCGACATCGGGATCAGGCTTGGGGTAGGACTTTAACGTCCGCGCATGAGGCAGATCCGGTAATTTTGGGAATGCGCTTTTTATCTCTACTCTTACTGACAATCACTTTTCTTTCCTGCAAAGAAGCTGCACCGGAGAAAAAATTCATTTCAGCCCCCTCGTTGATCGAACAACAGGTTCGTCACATCGATACATCCCTTTTTTCGATCAAAAAATACATTTCCAGAGATACGGTTGTTTCCGATACGACCTACATACCCCGCGAAAATTTCCGAAAGGAAGTGTCTGCATTTTTGAACATACCCGACCTGAGTGACGCAAAAAAAGCAAGATCCTTCAACGAAGAAACACGGTACGATGAATTGCTTAAGCGGGTGATCATTTCCTACACCCCCCTTGATCCGATCAACGAACCCTATCAGCGAATTGAATTATTCGTAGAGCCTAATTTGGCCGCCGGGGATCAGGTGAAAACTATTTTGATCACTCGTCGCCAAGGCGATCGAAACGGATTTGAGCAGGAGGAATTGATCTGGCAAATGGACAGGAGTTGCACGCGCTTGTTGATCACACGCAAACCAGGCGAGGCAGAGCAGATGTACAAGGAAAAATGGAGCTGGAACGAATGAACCCATGACACCCGAGCGCATTCAGTCGATCGTTTCCGGCCTCCCGACGAGTCCGGGCATATACCAATACTTCGATGTACAAGGTGAGTTGATCTATGTAGGTAAGGCGAAGAATTTACGAAACCGGGTACGCTCCTATTTCGCCAAAGACCTGGAGTCGAACAAGACGCGGGAGTTGGTCAAACGGATCGAACGCATCCAATTCACCACCGTCAACACCGAGGAAGATGCCTTCCATTTGGAAAACAGCCTG
>JBDKIP010000040.1:0-3398 GCA_039797015.1 Bacteroidota bacterium | reverse complement strand
CACCGTTTAATTGACGACATGGTTGCATCGGCATTAAAATGGAACGGAAACTTTGTATGGGCTTGTAAAAACTACGACGGCGATGTGCAGTCGGATACAGTAGCGCAAGGTTTCGGATCTTTAGGTTTAATGACATCGGCATTAATAACACCAGACGGTAAAACCATGGAAGCAGAAGCAGCACACGGAACAGTGACCCGCCACTACCGCGATCACCAAGCCGGCAAACCCACTTCCACCAACCCCATCGCCAGCATCTTTGCATGGACGCGCGGATTGGCCTTCCGAGGCAAACTCGACCACAATCAGGCACTGATCGATTTCGCCAATACATTGGAGGCGGTTTGCATCGAAACCGTGGAAGAAGGAAAGATGACCAAGGACCTGGCCGTCTGTATCCATGGAAATAAAGTGAAACACGGCGAACACTACCTCTACACGCAAGAGTTCCTGGATGCCATTGATGCGAACCTGAAGACACGTTTGAAATAAATTCACGTTCTTTCACTTGACAGGCGGGAATCTCTCCCGCCTTTTTTATTTTCACGTATGCAACAACCTCTTTACGCCCTCTTATTCACCCTTATTCTGGCCAGCTGTCAATCTGCCAACCATCAGGAAGCAACACTGCCCCCCACGGCACCTAAACTAGATTCCATTACCATAGATTCCAACAACACCACGGATGAAGAACCGACGGATAGCTTAACGGCAGAGGAACAAGTAGACTATGCCCTATACCGGGTGGTGATCGTCGATACTGGCTATCAATATGAGCCCCTTCTGCAAACCCTATACGCAGTAGAGAAAAAAACCGGATTACAAGTTGACCTGATGGGCAGATACTTTGATCAGAAGAAAAAAGAAATCATCTTACCGGAAGATGATGAAGATGAGCTATATGCCGGATCCTATTTTCCCCGCCGTTATCCGAGTAACACCCTGAGCATCGAATACCTAAACACATTTTTGCCTGCTGCAGATAATAAAAAGATGGCCATCATTGCCACCATTGCCGAGGGCCGAAGACAAGCCGATAGTTTGGTTAGGGTACTTACCCCCCACTATCCGCATACCCACTCTATTTCCTCCAAAGTATTCATCGGCTGTTTGCACTAAGCAAAAAAAAGCCATCCGAAATGGATGGCTTTGAATGTCGATTATAATTCAGTTATACACGGAAGTGAGCGAACGCCTTATTGGCTTCAGCCATACGGTGTGTATCCTCTTTCTTCTTGAACGCAGCGCCTTCGCCTTTGCTTGCCGCTACAATCTCATTGGCCAGTTTGTCGGCCATGCTACGGCCGTTACGCTCGCGGCTGTAACGGATCAACCATTTCATGCTCAAAGAGATCTTACGGTCGGGGCGAACTTCAGAAGGGATCTGGAACGTTGCACCACCGATGCGGCGGCTACGAACTTCCACCGAAGGGGAAACGTTCGCGAGGGCACGCTTCCAAACCTCGTATCCATCTTCGCTGGTTTGCTTGGCTACCTTATCCAGAGAGTCGTAAAAAATGGTAAAGGCTACACTCTTTTTTCCCTGCCACATGATGTTGTTGACAAAACGAGTGACCAACTTGTCGTTGAACTTGGGGTCTGGTGCGAGAGGGAGTTTCTTGGCTTGTGCTTTCCGCATGACGAATCAGATATTGAATGAATTATTTCTTGGCTTTTTCACGCTTGGTTCCGTATTTGGAACGGCTTTGCTTACGGTCCTTAACACCGGCGGTGTCGAGAGAACCACGCACGATGTGATAACGTACCCCTGGCAGATCTTTCACACGACCGCCACGGATCAACACGATGGAGTGCTCTTGTAAGTTGTGTCCTTCTCCGGGAATGTAGGCGATCACCTCAACCTTGTTGGTTAAGCGAACCTTGGCAACTTTACGGAGGGCTGAATTCGGTTTTTTTGGAGTGGTTGTATACACACGGGTACATACACCACGACGTTGAGGGCACTGATCGAGGGCACGAGACTTGCTCTTTGCCCGGATGATCTCCCGTCCTTTTCTCACCAATTGTTGAATTGTAGGCATTCGAATCCCTTGTTTTTGGGGAGGCAAAGGTAACGGGGAGCAGCCGAATCACCAAAAAAAGAGAAAAAAAAAGACGGATGAATCCCGCTGATTATTAACGAGTTCTCCCCCTAAAACCTCGGACAAGGCAAAAAACCCGTGCGCGCAGTGATACGTGGGGCAAAGCGCAGCGACAATTCCATGCTCCTTCCCCCGGGCCCTACCCGCCCCATGTCCCCCATCGATAGATCGTAACTAGCTGCAAATGACCAGTTTCTCCAACCCAAACCCATACCCGGCACCAAGGCATCCCCCAGCCGAAAAGCAACGAAAGGCATCAAGCGCAGGTCCTCCCCCACAGAATAATTGGTCGTAAACGCCAACATCTTCTCGGTAGCCGTTCCTTGTTGCATATACAACAAGTGAGGGATCAATGAAACCCGATCAGAGATCGTCCATTGAAATCCGGCCTGACCCAAAAAACGGTAAGGCAGCCGCTGCTCCACCGAACTACTAATGAATGGATCTTGTGGTCTGCCCAAGTGCATGACCGAACCTCCTGCAAAGGGCCGAATGGATTTATCTGCCGCTGCGTCCCAGTAAAACAACCCCACCCCAACGTCAAACGTTGATGCGGAGGTGCGCACCAATTGATCGCCCGTTTGCACATTTGGATCATATCCGGTGATCGGACTCCATTGGTCACCAAACTGAAATTTCAACGGGTCAAATCGCCGGGCGATCTGTCCTGCCGATAAGCCTACCACCACTTGGTGGGTACCCCACCTGACCCCGCTGTAGGCCACAGAAGCATACCCATTCAGGTAATGATAGCCTCCATTGCCCGCTTCCTGGTTCATGAAACAGAGCCCAAATTGCCAATCGCTGCGTGTTTTCCATTCCACGGATACCCCTTGGGTAGAATATGGGACCATCATGGATCCCCATTGCGAACGATTGACGGCCGTGAAACGAAGATCCTCCTCCATCGCCCCGGTCATCCCCGGATTCATGCTCAATGGAAAGGCATAAAACTGCGAGAAATGCGGATCAACCTGCGCCGTGGAGACACAAGACAGAAACATTGATCCCAACACCAACAAAAACGAATACAAGTTCATCGGATCAAATTGATGGAACCCGTTTTGATCTTGATGGTATTGTCCTGCAATACTACTTTCAAGGTATATGCATAGACGCCGATGGGCTGTGCTTTCCCCTTGTGTGTGCCATCCCACCCTTTGGTGTGATCGGTGGTGTAGAAGATCAGTTCTCCCCATTGATTGAAGATCCGGAACTCCGCAGAGGCGATGTAGTTTCCATATACATTGAGCAGGTCATTCCGACCATCACCATTTGGAGTGAACGTGTTGGGCA
>JBDKIP010000039.1:0-2773 GCA_039797015.1 Bacteroidota bacterium | reverse complement strand
AACGCGGTTGCCAAACATCGATCTTCTTTGAGACGGGCGGACGGATCATATTCAACGAACTGGAGCATGCCGGAGTGATCACGGATTGGCGTGATCCGGGTGTGATCCGGGTGGCTCCCGTGCCCTTGTACAATCGATTCCAGGACATTGCAGATCTGATCATTCATTTGGATCGCGCACTAAAAAATTAATACAACTTATGTCAAAGCGAGTGATCATCGTTGGTTCAGGTCTGGTGGGTTCCTTGCTCGCTATTTTTCTGCGTCGCCGCGGTTATGAGGTTGATATTTATGAGCGAAGGGGTGATATGCGGTCGTCACAATACACCGCAGGCCGCTCGATCAATTTGGCATTGAGCGACCGGGGAATCAAAGCATTGGAGGCGGTGGGAGCAATGCAGCGGATCCAGCCCATTGCGATTCCCATGCACGGTCGGCAGATTCATCAGGCGGACGGGCAGGAGGTTTATCAGGCATATGGAAAGGAAGGCCAGTTCATCAATTCCGTTTCCAGAGGCGAATTGAACAAGACCTTGATGAGCTTGGCGGAGGAGCACGGCGCCCGGATACATTTTTTGCATCGCTGTCAGGCGATCGATTGGTCCGCCAACCGCATAACGTTCCTGGACCAAGGCGAACAGGAAGTTCATCGCGATGCCGATCTGATCTTTGGGGCTGACGGGGCATTCTCTGCTGCTCGGCTGCAATACCAATTGCAACACGATCGATTTCAGTATCAACAGTCATACATCGATTTTGGATACAAAGAATTGACGATTCCGGCAGCTGCCGATGGTGGATTCCTGATGGAGAAAAATGCCTTACACATCTGGCCGCGGAAAAATTACATGCTCATCGCACTGCCCAATCCGGATGGTACATTTACCTGCACACTTTTCTTTCCCTTCGAGGGCGATCCGTCTTTTACTTCGTTGCAAACCGATGAGCAGATCCGAATTTTCTTCGAAACCCATTTCGAAGATGCTACCAAGTTGATGCCCGATGTGGTGGCACAATACAAAGCCAATCCAACGTCCTCGCTGGTGACAGTCAAATGTTTTCCTTGGGTGAAAGCCGATCGTTTTGCCTTGATCGGGGATGCGGCGCATGCCATTGTGCCCTTTTTCGGACAGGGCATGAATTGCGGATTTGAGGATTGCTTTGTACTAAATGAATTGATGGACAAGCACGGGGAAGATTGGATGTCGCTTTTGGAGGAGTATCAGCACTTGCGCAAGCCCGATGGCGATGCCATTGCGGAGTTGGCGTTGAATAATTTTTTGGAGATGCGGGATCGGGTGGCCGACCCCCGTTTCTTATTGCAAAAAAAGATCGAAGCAAAGATCCATGCCAAGCATCCGGATCTTTGGGTTCCGGCCTATGCCCAGGTGACATTTAGTCCACACATTCGTTATTCAACCGCTTTTGTCAATTCGATGCGTCAGGAAGCGATCATGCAACAAGTGATGGCAAGGCCAGACATCGAACAGACCTGGGAGCATCCGGATGTCGAGACGTTCATCATCGACAAAATAAAAACAAGATAATCCCCCCAGATGAATCGAGCCCAACTGATCGAGCAGATCCAATTGAAACGTTCCTTTTTGTGCATCGGACTGGATTCAGATCCTGTCAAGATCCCCGTACACCTACAACAAGAGGCCGACCCGGTTTTTTCCTTTAACAAAGCCATCATCGATGCTACCCGCGATCTCTGCGTTTCTTATAAGATCAACACGGCTTTCTATGAGGCAAACGGGGCGGCAGGGTGGACGACCATGCAAAAAACCCTTGAGTACATTGGCAAGTCGCATTTGGTGATCGCTGATGCCAAGCGGGGAGACATCGGCAATACTTCTGAGCTCTATGCCCGTGCATTTTTTGACACGCTGTCCTTTGATGCCATCACCGTGGCTCCCTACATGGGGTCGGACAGTGTGAAGCCTTTTTTGAAGTGGAGTGATAAGTGGACCATCTTACTCGGGCTTACTTCCAATGAAGGAGCATCGGATTTTGAACTGCAGCCTTCCGGAGAGGAGATGCTGTATGAGCGGGTCATTCGGACCGCTGCTCAATGGGGCAACGAGGGCAATCTGATGTTTGTGGTTGGGGCAACCCGCGCAGAATCCTTTGCGCAAGTTCGACGTCTGGTACCTGATCATTTCTTGTTGGTTCCCGGGGTGGGCGCGCAGGGAGGAAGTCTTGCGGAAGTCTTTCGTCATGGAAAGAACAAGGATGTTGGGTTATTGATCAACGTGAGCCGTGCCGTCATCTTCGCCTCATCGGATGAGGATTTTGCCACCAGCGCCCGAGCCGCGGCCTTGAGCCATCAGCAGGAAATGGATGCTTTGCTGGGATAACCGGGACTGCCCGATTAGCTGTATTTTTGTTCCCTAAAACCGATTGCATGGCTGCCCGTACTGACCTGTTTGTAAGTCCCGATTATTTTGCTGTAGATGAATTGTTGACGGAAGAACAGAAACTCATCCGGGAGACCGTTCGCGCATACGTAAAAAAAGAAATCTCCCCCATCATTGAAGACTATGCCCAGCGGGCGGAGTTTCCGGAGCAGATCGTTTCACAATTGGGTGAGTTGGGTTGTTTTGGTCCCACTGTCCCCGTTGAATACGGCGGTGGCGGATTGGATTATATATCCTACGGCTTGATGATGCAAGAGTTGGAGCGGGGCGACAGTGGCGTTCGCTCAACTGCTTCCGTACAAGGATCCTTAGTTATGTTCCCCATTCACGCCTATGGCAGTGAGGAGCAGCGAA
>JBDKIP010000038.1:0-4223 GCA_039797015.1 Bacteroidota bacterium | reverse complement strand
TATTTCATAATGAAACTCAACGATAGCATGTTATTTCGTTGGATGGGTTATCGAATCGAAAGGCCGCACGAGCCTGATAAATTGGCCCCACAGAGAAAGCCGCTGACATTGCGTTCACGATTGAGTGATGATCAACGTGAACAATATCTCGACATGCTACGTGATGCCCTGGATCCAAATTGTGGGTTGATGGTGTCCGAATATTCCGAAGTGGATCAGGTGAGTTTGGAAGGCCCTTTTCTTGCGCCTCGTCCGTGCCTCTTTTTTACTGAACAAGCGGCTACCAGCTCTGATGAACACTGGAGGCTTTATGGCCGATTGGGAATGGGCTTTTCAAAACGCGCCATATTCAAAAACGGCGGCTGTCCAGTGATCTACACCTCAGGTCGCAACGACCAAGTGGAGAAAGCGGTTCATGCGATGCGAAAGCACTTCATAAGCGTGGATGCTACTCATCACAAGGCAGTCGAAGCTCTTGAATTGATCGCGAGATTAATCAAGTCCACGCACATGCCGCCAAACAAGAATTCAACCCGGAAGAGGGTAGTTTCAAATGTTGGAAATCAAGCTAACAGAAGTCACGACCGCAAGTTTGCGAATCCCATGGCCTACCCTTTGGAGAAAAGCATTCCCTTTCTTGCAGAGCGGGAATGGCGATTGCTTTCACCCGGAAAAACCAAAGGTGCTTGGCACTTGGCTGTGAATGGTCAAACTTGGTATCGCCCAAAACTAGGAACAGAGCTACAACTGGTGGTTCTTCCAGATAATGAGACACTGGCTCATGCGATCGAATGCCCAAAAATCAGGGAAAATCTGATCTCCAAAAATCGGCCGCCGGTTCAGCTCATTACTGCTGAGGTATTATTCAAGGTTTGAAGTCTTGGTTTTGGTTGCTTTCAAAATTTTCATTCACCGCCATGAAAACCATCATACTTCGCATCGCTGCTTTGGCTTTATTGCTGCATTTAACCTGCTGTTCCAAAAAACCTGTAGAAGTCACTGGTCAGATATTTGTCATCACCCAAGGGCGTGAGAACATCAAGATGGGAGGAGTGAAGGTGTTGGCAATGTCGGATGAGGAGTTTGTTAAGAAAGCCAAGGAGGTGGTGACATGGATGCAGCAAGAGGCTAAAGCTGAGGCGCAGCGCCGTGTGGATAGCGATCACATGACGGCATTCATCAATGAGGTATTGGAATTGGAGAAAACCAGCGCATTAAAAATTCCCGAGTTGCCGAAAATCCGTGAGAGTCTAGTCAAGGATTCGGGGGTGACTTCTGGTTTGATCAGATCCGCAATGACAGGAGATATTCAAACGAGAGCGTGGATCAAGTTGTTTGCTAGTGATGGTGAGAAGGCGGAATTCACTACGGATGCGGATGGAAAGTTCACTTTGCCTTTAAAAGGAAAGGCTTGGTTTCATGCCATGGCTGAGAGGAAGGTAGGCGACAGCTCTGAGGGTTATGTCTGGCTCAAAGGATTCGAGGCTCCCGACGATGTTTCTAAGGCAAGTTTGGTGATTTCCAACGATGATGACATCAACGACGAAGATGAGCTTTATGCGATGCTTGCAGGTGCGTGTGAAGTACAGGGTATACTTGAGGATTTTAGGAAGGTTGAGGTGTCGGATAAGATGAAGTCCCTAGTAGAGCGTTATCGGGGAGAGGTGGAGTCGGCCAAGGTTAAAGCGGATAAGGATGCTGCGGAAGCTAAAGCCAAAGCAGATGAGGCCTATAAGAAGTTTTCAGGTAGCCGAGCAGGGGAAGAAAGAATTATAGAGATTGCTCCCGGGGTGAACATGACCTTTTGCTGGTGTCCATCAGGTGATTTTCTGATGGGAAGTCCTGCATCAGATGAATATCATGGTGACGATGAGGATCAAGTAAAGGTTGCCATCAGCAAGGGCTTTTGGATGGCGAAGACCGAGGTCACACAAGCGCAGTGGCAAGCGGTGATGGGATCTAATCCAAGTCATTCCGAAGGTGAAAACCTGCCAGTTGAACAGGTAAGCTGGATCGATGCGCAGAATTTCTTAGTGAAATTGAATGCTAAGATCGGGAATGTGGACGGTGGGAAAATGGCACTGCCAACTGAAGCGCAGTGGGAGTATGCAGCTCGTGCGGGCGAGTTTTTGCGATATTCAGGGAGTAACAATATTGGTGAGGTAGCTTGGTATTATGATAATAGTGGCTCGACGACAAATCCTGTGGGTAGGATGAAAACCAATCCTTGGGGCATGTGCGACATGACCGGAAATGTCTGGGAATGGTGTCAGGATTGGTATGATGAAAAACTTACTGGAGGAATTGATCCCACGGGTGCTTCTACGGGCCTGGGTCGTGTGAACCGGGGCGGCGGCTGGGTCGGCTTTGCCTACCACTGCCGTGTCGCGAGACGCGGTAGTGATAACCCCGCGGGCTTGGCTAACGACCTTGGATTTCGGGTGGTCCGCAGTTTAGCCAGCTAGGAAGCCGCCCGACCGGAGCGAAGCTTTAGAATATAGGGTCGCCAGGTTGCGAATGATCGCTGGAATATTTCTTACATAGGATTATACTGTTTAGCAGAAATGACTACATAAGTGATCATTTTTTTGAAAATACCACAAATATACCATGAAAAAACTTTCATCGATTGTGATCCTCATCACCACCGTAACTGGCTTACACGGGCAGCAAAAATCCGAATCGAAAGTTTACGAGGCCAAGTACGGGGTGAAGATGGGAACACCCAAACAGATCGTGGAGACTGACAAAAATGGAGTCTCCAAGGTCTATGACGCCAAGTATGGCGTGAAGTCTGGTCCTGCCAAACAAATCATCGAAACCGACAAGAGTGGCGTGACCAAAGTTTATGATGCCAAATACGGCGTAAAGTCAGGGCCCGCCAAGCAGATCATCGAGACCGACAAGAGCGGGGTATCCAAGGTCTACGATGCCAAGTATGGTGTGAAGACCGGGGCTGCCAAACAAATCGTCGAGACCGACAAGAATGGAGTCTCCAAGGTCTATGGTGCGAAGTATGGCGCGAAGACTGGGTCGCCCGAGGTTGTTGTTGAAACGAAGAAAAAGTGATTGGGGGCAGCCTCGTGAGTGTCCACCTCATTCCTACTTTCCCCATCAGAGAGATATGCTATGACTTTTGATTATGGCAGTGAATGAGGTTCTGAATCTTCCTGAGCATTTCACGATCGAGTCCGAGTTGCGTGAGCAGCTGAGTGGCAGACCGGGTCATCAGCGCTGTGTGGAGGGCAATGGTGAGTTGCTATTGGTGGTGCACGAGGTGCCGAGGGCGGGGGTGCCTGAGCGCGATCCGCTGTATTTTTGGAAGCGCATTGATGGGACCTGGATGCAGGCTTTGGGAGAAGGCTTGAGTGGTCTGGGCGAACTTCTTGAGCGTTATGCCAAGACCATTGATGGGCATGAGGAAACGGTCGAGGAGGCAGACACGGCGAAGGAAATTTTTGGTATTTTGCGGCATTCGGGTCCGCTTGCGCGATCGAGCCGCAATCTTGTTGCTGCGCTCGAACAGGTGCTGGCGATTGACTCCGATGATCGTGGCATCATTGCTTACCGCGACCGTGCGAAGGAAATTGAACGCGCGGCGGATCTGCTCAACTCCGATGGTTTGATGACCCTTGAGTTCTGGCGTGCGCAGCGATACGAGGAGCAGGCGAAATCGGCTCATCGCCTGAACAGCATCGCGTTTCGGCTCAACCTGCTTGCAGGCTTTTTCCTTCCGCTTGTCGCGCTCGGTGGTTTGTTCGGAATGAATGTCGACTTGCCGACATTTGTTCAGCCGATGTTCTGGGGGATTTTCTTTTTAGGTCTCTTCATCGGCGGCTTCCTGCTGTGGATAGTCGGCAGGCAGACCGGCAAGTCGTGGGAGGATGAGGACCGCGACTGAATCAGTGATCAATTATTGAATCACCCAAGTGATGGCACTTTCACCGCGGTGTCGACATCGGCGTTGTAGTCGACGCCGTCGAGGCCGAAGCCGAAGAGCTTGAGGAAGCTGGATTGGTAGCCGTCGAAGTCGGCGATTTCGCGGAGGTTCTCGGTGTTCACTTCGGTCCAGCGTTCGTCGACGAGTTTTTGCACGGCGGGGGCCATTTCCCAATCGTCGATGCGGATGCGGCCGACTTCGTCGGGTTGCGGGTTGCCGTTGTACAAACGGTCGCGAAAGAGTCGGTCCATTTGCTCGATGCAATCTTCGTGGGTGCCCTCGG
>JBDKIP010000037.1:0-3765 GCA_039797015.1 Bacteroidota bacterium | reverse complement strand
CCGAGCCAAATTCGAATCCTTCGGATGGCTTGTACTGGAGATGAACGGCAACGAGATGAATGAAGTAGTAGCCGGACTGGAAAAAGCAAAATCGCTTACCGGCAACCAAAAGCCCATCGTGATCCTGATGCGTACCGCCATGGGCAAAGGCGTCGACTTCATGGAAGGAACACACGAGTGGCACGGCATCGCACCGAACGACGAGCAACTGAAAAGAGCCTTGGAACAATTACCGGAAACCGTAGGCGATTACTGAGTTCGCAGCGACTGTACACGAGCCGCTGCTTTTGATGCGGGAATCCAGGAAGCCAGGCCGGCTATGAAAAATACCGTGCCGGCGATCAGCCAAGCATCCCGACCCTTCCATTCAACCGGATAGTGATCGATCAGAAAACTTCCACCGCCCAACGGAATCAAGTGAAACGTTTGCTGCAGCCAGATCAGTAATAAGGCCAAGAGCATACCCAGACCGGCCCCGATACCAGCCAGTAACATCCCCTCTGAAAAAAAGATTCGGCGTATCACACTCGGCTCTGCCCCCAATGAACGAAGGATCTGTATATCGGTTTGCTTCTCCAATATCAACATGGTCAGTGCCCCGATCATGGTGAAGGCCCCTACCACTAAGATCAAAGACAAAACACCGTATACGATCCAACGCTCTGCATTCATCACCCCATATAAACTTTGATTCTGTTCGTAACGATCCTCCACCCTGAAAGCGGGACCCAAAAAAGACCTCAGCTCTTTTTTTACTTGTTGCAGCCGATCCGGATCTGCCAACTTTATCTCCAGTGCACTGAAAGAATTAGCTGACGCCCCTAACACATCCCGTAAAAAATCATAACGCGTCAGTCCGTACTGCTCATCAAAATCTTGCTGGATCATAAATGAACCGGATGCATACAGTTCCGTTTGTTGGATATTCTCCTCCGTCAAAGATCGACCGCCGCCGCGACGAGGTATATAGGCTCGAAGAGTTGTCATCTCCTTACCTGCATCCAAACCCAACGCATCCTCCACACCAGCACCTAACACCAAAGCCGGCTGATCGTAAGTGCCCAACGAATAGGATCCATGATAGATCCTGGCCGGAACACCGGATACCTGATTATATGCTTCATCAACTCCTTTTAGCTGAATAACTGACTGATACTCGCCCTGCTGTAAAATAACCTTGTCCTCAATGGTTCTTGACAAAACAGAAACACCCGGCCAAGTAGCCAATCGCATCTGCATCGAATCCGACATCTCCGTAAATTTTCCCTTTGCAGGCATGATGCGGATCGGTGGATAAAAATCAGCGTAAAGCGATTTGACCAACCCCTCAAAACCATTGAAGACACTCAACACTAACAGCAGCGCCCCCGTGCCGACGGCAATGGCTATAACGCTGGTCCACGCGATCAGAGAAATGGCCGTAGTTGACTTGGGAGACCGAAAATAGCGCCAGGCAAAATGCAGGTACAAAGAAGATGTGATTTAGGTGTTCGTGGTAGTGTCTGCAGACCCCTCCACCGTTTTGTTCTCCTCTCCGATTCGCTTGAATAATTCCTCCATCTTAAAAACATGATCCAGGGTGTCGTCGCGAAAAAACTTGAGGATCGGCATATTGCGCAATTGGTGTCGAACTTGTTGTGTCAATTCACGCTTGATCTCCGGCATTCGCTCTGTCACTTTTCGCAGTGCAGCATCCGGATCTTTTACCTGAAAAAAGCTAAGGTAAAACCTTGCCTCCAGGAGATCCGGGGTGACCTTCACTGCGGAGATCGAGATCATTCCTCCATCCAGCATGGACAAACCAAGCGATTGAAAGATCCGATTCATCTCCTCATTTAATAAGCCGGCGATCTGCCGCTGACGTTTTCCTTCCTCCATGGCTGCTCGATTGTTAAGTTGCTGGTCGACCGAAACCCGATCGCTGGCCTAAAATTAGTTACTTTGTAGCGATCGAACCCATGCGCACCTACGCCCGCATCTTCCAATACCTCCGTCATCAAACCGGCTCCATCACCGGTTACCTGATCTGCATCCTGCTGTCCATCGTTTTTTCGATCGTCTCCTTCGGGATGCTGGCCCCTTTTTTCGATCTGATCTTCAACGGCGATAACAGCCGTCTTTCCCAACCCGCCGACAATGCCGTGATGGAAGCCATCCGCCAGGTACTACTACAACAGGTCGACACCCTGACACCGGTCGCCACCCTGGGAATCATCTGTCTGATCATCCTCCTCTCGATCGGTTTCAAAAACATCTTTCTGTATCTATCCTTTTACATCCTGAATCCGATGAAAAATCGGATCATTCACCGCCTGCGCACAGATATCTACCAAAAAGTACTCACCCTCCCCATCGGATACTTCACGGAACAGCGAAAAGGCGACCTGATGAGCCGCTTAACCAATGATGTATACGAGGTAGAAAATTCGCTGGTAGGAGCACTTGAAGGTTGGGTGCGTGACCCGATGACCATCCTCATCAATTTCCTTGTTCTTTTTTATATCAGCCCAACGCTGACCGTGGCCATACTGGTCTGCATTCCCGCCATCGGATTCATACTCGGACGCATCTCCCGTCAACTAAAAAAAACATCACAAGAGGCCGCGGAAAAACAAGGTGAATCTTTAAGCATTTTGGATGAAACGCTGCTCGGACTTCGCATCATCAAGTCGTTCAATGCACAAGACTGGATCCGAAATCGATTTGAGCAAACCAATGATGAATTGCTGCACGCCCGCAACCGGATCAGTCGCCGCCGAGACCTGGCCTCACCCGTATCAGAAGTATTAGGTGTGGGCGTATTCGTCGGCATCCTGTGGTTCGGTGGACAAAGCGTTTTGAACAAAGAGATCGAACTGGCCCCTTCCACCTTTCTTGCCTATCTCGCCCTTTTTTATAACATCATCAATCCTGTCAAATCCCTTTCCACTTCTTTCAGTAACATGCGGAAAGGATCCGCGGCCATCGCCCGTATCGAAGAATTACTGGGCACCCCGCAAACGATCGATGAAAATCCGAACGGTGTAAAATTTGACGGATTTCAGCAACAGATCGAGTTCCGAAACGTACGATTCGCTTATGGTGAAAAGCTGGTCCTGAATACTATCAACTTCACCCTGCCAAAAGGCAAAACCATCGCGCTGGTGGGCTCCTCCGGTTCCGGTAAATCGACTTTGGCAGACCTACTGGCGAGATTCCATGATGTGACGGACGGACAAGTGTTGATCGATGGCGTCGACATCCGCGAGTACGCATTATCCTCCGTTCGCCAACACATGAGCCTGGTCACCCAAGAAGCCATACTGTTCAATGACACGATTGCGAATAATATTTCACTGGGTATGGAGGGGACCCCGCTGCCACAAATAGAAGCAGTCGCTCGACTGGCAAATGCCGACACGTTCATTCGACAGAAAGCCGACCAATATCATTCCAACGTGGGCGATCGTGGCAGTAAACTCAGTGGCGGTGAGCGTCAACGACTGACCATCGCGCGTGCCCTGTTGAAGAATCCATCTATCCTGATCTTAGATGAAGCCACCTCTTCCCTCGATACCGAGAGCGAGCGACTTGTACAAGAAGCCATCAATAATGTAATGAAAGACCGGACCAGTCTAGTGATCGCACATCGCCTCTCTACCATACGGCACGCAGATGAAATTCTCGTGATGCAGGAAGGCATGATCGTGGAAAGAGGAAACCACGAAAACCTGATCGCACAAAATGGTTATTACAAAAAGCTTGTCGACCTGCAAGAGTTGCAAT
>JBDKIP010000036.1:0-2735 GCA_039797015.1 Bacteroidota bacterium | reverse complement strand
CATGAACTCTACATCGATTATTTCTTCAAGCGTCAGGATGATTTTTGGTTCCGAGAGGCCATGCACAAACTGCCATCCTTAAAGTCTGCCACGAACATGTTGGTGTGTGGAGAGGACCTCGGCATGGTTCCGCATTGTGTGCCCGAAGTAATGCAGCAGCTGGGCATCTTGAGTCTTGAAATCCAACGAATGCCCAAGGACCCAAACCGTCGGTTCTTTCATCCGCAGGATGCACCCTACTTGTCGGTCGTGACGCCTTCCACCCACGACATGAGCACCCTTCGGGCCTGGTGGGAGGAAGACACAAGTCGTACCCGCGATTTTTATCATCACGAGCTCAAGCACTGGGGTGATCCTCCCCAATATTGCGAGCCCTGGGTAAACCGCTCCATCATCGATCAGCACCTGCAATCCCCTGCCATGTGGAGTATTTTTCAAGTACAGGATATCCTGGGTTGTTCTGACAAGTTGCGACGGCTGTTGCCGCAGGAAGAGCGCATCAACAACCCGGCAAATCCGGATCAGTATTGGCAGTACCGCATGCACCTTACCCTGGAACAATTGATCGGGGAAGATTCGTTCAATCAAGCATTCAGCGCATCTGTTTCTCAAACCGGACGCAGGTAGATTCTTCTATCCTAACTTGCAGCCATGCAGGTCCGTTATCAGTCCGTTTCGCTTCCCTTTACACATCCATTTACCATTTCCAAGGGCACGAAAACGCATCAGCCTTCGCTCGTCGTTCAATTGGAACACCGAGGTGTTTTTGGCTACGGGGAAGCACCAGCCATTCATTATTACGACGTGACGGTGGAAAAGATGATCGAACGATTGGAGCAAAAAAAGTCCATGATCGAGCGCTTTGCCTTCACCGATCCGGAACGTTACTGGCACTATTTGCATCATCTTCTTCCCCAAGATCCATTTTTGGTTTCGGCGCTCGACATGGCGGCTTGGGATCTTTTTGGGAAAATGATCGGCCTGCCACTTTATCAATACTGGCGCGGAAATCCAGCCCTAGCGCCCATGACCGATTATACCATAGGCATCGATTCTATTCCCAACATGCTCGCCAAAATCTCTCAAAAACCTTGGCCCATATATAAGATCAAAGTAGGTACACCCGAAGATCTTCCGATGCTTCGTGCCATCCGCGCGCATACAGAGGCAAGCATTCGGATCGATGCAAATGCCGGGTGGACACTTGATCAGGCGATCGATTTGCTCCCGTCGCTAAAAGAGATGAACGTAGAACTCATTGAGCAGCCATTGGCCAAAGACAATTGGGAAGGCATGAAGACCTTGAAAGAAATGTCCTCGATCCCACTTTTTGCGGATGAGTCCTGTGTATTCGAATCCGATGTAGCGAAATGTGCAGAATATTTTCACGGCATCAACATCAAGCTTACCAAATGCAGCGGCATTACACCCGCTCGTCGGATGATTCGGAAAGCGAAAGAACTGGGCATGCACGTGATGGTCGGCTCCATGAATGAATCCACCCTGGGCAGCGCCGCCATTGCGCATCTGACCCCCTTCATCGACGAAGTGGACATGGATGGTCCTTTGCTGCTTGCATCCGACATCGCAACGGGGCTTGTCTATGAAAACGGACGGGTCGCCATCCCTGCAGCACCCGGATTGGGGGTTACCTGCACCCTGAATTTTTTATAGAACCTTTGCCCTCATCGTCTGTTGTTTAATCAAATCCAAGATCATGGCCTGGAACGATCAAGAACAATTCATTCAAGCGCTGGAGAAAGCTGGGGAACTCCTCCGGATCAAGACGTTTGTGGATCCGAAATGGGAGATCGCAGAGATCACCGACCGGATCAGTAAATCGGGCGGGGGAGGCAAGGCGCTTCTTTTTGAAAACACCGGTACCGGATTTCCGGTTTTGATGAATGCTTACGGAAGCGAAAAAAGAATGTGCATGGCCTTGGGGGTGGATCAGTTGGATGATGTGGCGCGTGAGATCGAAGGTTTGTTCAAGCTTCTTTCTTCCCCCAAAGAATCGATCATCGACAAATTGAAGTTGATTCCCAAGCTGGGTGAATTTGCCAGCTGGATGCCCAAGGTTCGCTCCGGAAAAGGGGCTTGCCAGGAAGTCGTTCACCTCGATCCCGATATGTCTTTGTTGCCGGTGATCACCTGTTGGCCGAAGGACGGCGGACCATTCATCACCCTTCCGGTTATCCATACCAAAGATCCCCTTACTCAATCGCGCAATGTAGGGATGTACCGCATGCAAGTATTTGGTCCAAAATTGACCGGCATGCATTGGCACAAACACAAAGTCAGCGCCAAACATTTCTCTGAATATAAAAAGTTAAACAAACGCATGCCCGTGGCCGTGGCGTTGGGCGGTGATCCGGTATATGCGTATTCGGCGACAGCTCCCTTACCGGAGAACGTGGATGAATACATGTTGGCCGGATTTCTTCGGAAAAAGAAAGTGGAACTGGTCAAATGCCTGACCCAACCAGAAATTGAAGTGCCGGCGGATGCGGATTTTATCATTGAGGGTTATGTAGATCCCAACGATGAATTGATTTGGGAAGGTCCGTTTGGAGATCATACCGGCTATTATTCTTTGCCCGATTGGTATCCTCGTTTTCACGTAACGGCCATCACACATCGTAAAAAAGCGGTGTATCCGGCCACCATCGTAGGCATTCCTCCACAAGAGGATGCCTGGCTGGGCAAAGCAACGGAGCGGATCTTTTTGGCGCCCA
>JBDKIP010000035.1:0-3514 GCA_039797015.1 Bacteroidota bacterium | reverse complement strand
CGGTTCCTACTTCCAACACCTTTGACCATTTTTTCAATTCCAGCAATTGAGTTTGATACGCAACGGTGTACGGATGCGAAATCGTTTGTTCCGCCTCAATGGGAAATGCCCGATCCTCATAGGCAAGGTCATCAAAACCCGCGTCCATGAAAAAATGACGGGGAACCTGCAACATTGCCTGCAACACCGAGGGGTCTTTGATGCCCTTCGCTTCCAACTCGGCGATCAGTTTTTTTCGCAATCCCTGATGACGGAGCGTATCCTCTGTTGGTCTTCTCATAACCCTAAGCCTTCAAATTCAGGTCATCAATGATCCCCTGTACACGCTGCTCCAGCTGTGCATCCACTTCAGAGAATTGATCAGCGGAAGGCAGGTCGGCCCGTACACTGAAATAAAATTTGATCTTTGGTTCCGTTCCACTTGGGCGTGCAGCGATCTGACTGCCATCCGCCAATTCGAATATCAATACATTGGAAGAAGGTAAGCCCAGTGCGGTCACATTGCCCGACATTAGATCGGTAGACGACCCCGTTTGATAGTCGCTGATCCGAGCTACGTTGACCCCGTTTATGACTTGGGGCGGGTTTGCGCGAAATCCTTCCATCATCGCGGCGATCTGCGCCTGACCATCCATCCCCTTTTTGGTAATGGAAATCAATTTTTCCTTGTACAACCCATATTGAACATACAGATCGATCAGCTTCTGGTAAAGACTTCTTCCTTTAGAACGTTCAACTGCAGCCATCTCACAAAGCAGTGCCACGGCACTGACCCCGTCCTTATCCCGGATCTGATCACCGATCATCAATCCAAAACTCTCTTCTCCTCCTATGATGTAGTTTTCTTTCCCTTCTTTTTGACGGATCAGATCGGCGATCCATTTGAACCCGGTCAATACCCGATAGCAACCCACCTCATGCTGCTGTGCGATCCGATCGATCATTGGTGTGGTGACGATGGTGGTGATCACCATGTCGTTTGGTTTGTCAATTCCCTTGCTGCGCCGGGCCTCGATCAAATAATTGAATGCCAGTACGGCGGTCTGGTTGCCATTCATCAGCACCCACTCCCCTTGATTGTCGCGCACACCAATGGCGATCCGGTCGGCATCCGGATCCGTCCCACATAGGATGTCTGCATCCAATTCGCGGGCCAGTTTCAATCCCAATGCCATGGCCTCCGATTCTTCCGGATTCGGGTAAGCAACGGTTGGGAAATTGCCGTCGGGTACCGCTTGCTCCTCAACAATGTGAATGTGTTTGAAACCAAAGGCGCGCAAAACATCCGGGACAAGTTTGATGCCCGTGCCGTGAATGGGCGTATACACAATCTTCATGTCAGATTGCCGTTCGATCAATTCCGGATACACGCTTAGCGATTTGACCATCTGTATGTATGCCCGATCCATTTCCGCTCCCAATGAATGGATCCGATGTTCCCCTCCTGTCCATTTCACATCCTGTACGGATGCAATTTTTTCCACCTCCCGAATTACATTTTTGTCGTGCGGTGATACCAACTGCGATCCGTCCGACCAATATGCCTTATACCCATTGTACTCTTTAGGGTTATGAGAGGCAGTACAAACTACACCGGCCTGACATCCCAACTTACGAATGGCGAAGGATAGCTCAGGGGTGGGACGCATCTCTTCAAAAAGAAACACCTCAATGCCATTGGCCGCAAAAACTTGAGCGGTTGTCTCAGCAAAAAAACGACTGTTGTTTCGACTATCGTGTGCAATGGCCACTCGTACATCCTGAGCAAAGCACTGATTCAAGTAATTGGCAAAGCCCTGCGTGGCCATCCCCACGGTGTATTTGTTCATGCGGTTCGTACCTGCACCCATCAATCCCCGCAAACCTCCGGTACCAAACTCCAGGTTTCTGTAAAAAGCATCGGCCAGCGCGGCAGCATCAGACGCCTGCAATTGACGCACTTCGTTTCTGGTTTCTTCATCAAACTGATCCGATAACCACAACGCCACTCGTTTCTGAATCAATTCATTCATCCTGAAATAATTTGCCCGAAAATAACCAAATCCGCTCAGGCATGCTGCAGTCTTTGAATACCTTTACCCAATGAGGGCGGTGATGCTATTAATTTACTGTTTGATCGGAACCACAGCTCGGTCACAAACAGACCCGCTCAACGGACAATCGGTTGCCTCGTACACCCAAAATGACAGCTTTCCACGTTCGGCAGTAAAAAATTCCTCCCATTCAAAACGGATCTGGTCCACAGCTGTTCAAGGCATTGGATACGGTGGCACGTTACTGGCGTTGAATCAAACCTGGTATAGCCAATATCCCAGAGGCGCGTTCAAAACATTCAATGACTGGGAGGAATGGAAGCAAATGGACAAACTCGGTCATGTATATGGCACCTACATTCAGGGAAAAACAAGCATGGAACTTTGGCGATGGGCAGGTGCCTCCCGAAATACACAAATTTGGCTGGGCGGACTGACCGGCACCCTCTTCCAAACAGTGGTCGAATACATGGACGGAAGAAGTCCCCAATGGGGCTGGAGCTGGAGCGATGTAGGCGCCAACCTCGCCGGCAGCGCACTGCTGATCGGTCAGGAACTTGCCTGGGAGGAACAACGCGTGCATCTGAAATTCTCGTTTCACCCTAAACTTTACAACGACCCCGACCTGCAAGAAAGAAGCGAGGAGCTGTTTGGAGATCGGTGGACGACCCGCATGCTAAAAGATTACAACGCTCAAACTTATTGGGCTAGTTTTCGAATCGCATCATTTTGGAAGGAATCTAAGGTTCCCGCGTGGCTATGTCTGGCTGTCGGAACAGGCGCGGAAGGACTTTGGGGAGCTAGATCGAACGTCAAGCAAGACCCCAATGGAAGTGTTCTGTTCGACCGAAGAGAGATTCCCAGAGAACGTCAATGGTATTTATCACCTGACATTGATTTCACCAAAATCCCAACCGATAAAAAATGGCTAAAGACGATCTTCTTTGCATTGAATGCCTTTAAAGCGCCCCTACCCGCGCTTCGTTATCAGGCTGGAAAATGGCGCCTGCTCCCCTTGTACTTCTAATCCTTAATTTCGTTTGTACATTTCGAGGTCAACCGATACTACCAATACAGCATTCATTTGACCTCAAATGAGAACCGGCAAGACTCATCAATAACACCATGTCACTGATACCACAAATCATCTTTTTATTGCTGATGGGGATCGGCAGTTTTTTGTTCCTGAAAAGAATCCGGTTGATCCAAAAATCCATTCAATTGGGAAGAGCCGATCTGCCCAACGATCAACCGGTGCAGCGGATGGGACAAGTACTTCGGTTGGCACTTGGGCAACAAAAAATGTTCCGCAACATCCCGGTGGCAATTCTTCACCTGGTCATCTATGCAGGGTTTATCATCATCAACATTGAGGTATTGGAAATCGTGTTGGACGGCCTCACGGGTGCGCATCGAATTTTTCTGCAGCCAATGGGCTCCCTGTACCCGACCTTGATCAACGCATTCGAGTGGTTGGCATT
>JBDKIP010000034.1:0-3108 GCA_039797015.1 Bacteroidota bacterium | reverse complement strand
GGACTATCCCAATTCACCGCCGTGTTCACTTGAGGCCAGGTGATCTTGTCGGATTGTATGGCCTTGATCCAGGCAGAACGGTTCTCGTCCAACGAAACACCAAAAACCTCTATGCCTTTTTCTTTCCATTTGGGATAAAATTTACGTACCACCCGATTGGATTGTCTGCATGGCCTACACCAAGATGCCCAAAAATCAACCAGCACCCATTTGCCTCGTAAAGAATCCAACGAAATGACTTTCCCTTTCGGATTTTTCGCCGATAAGGGAAAGGCATTCGTCCCAATAAGGGCCTGCGCCTCGGTCTGTTCGCATGCCCAAAAAATCAAAAGCAGAAATATCAAGCATCGCTGTCTCATGCTCATCGCTTAACAGGTAATAGAAAAATCGTTGTCGGTGACGCCTTCAACTGATTTATGTATTGAGGCGACAAGCGCTTGTATTCTTTCTCTGTCAAAAATCCTTTTCCGATCACTTGCAACCAATCCGATTGCTTTATTGATGTCAGAAAGCGATAAGAAATTCCATCCTGTTCAAATCCGTTGGCGGTTTGGTCCAATGAAGTTGAAAGAGACAGCTTCAACGAGCCGATAAAAAAGCCCGCGTCCTCAACAGCAGACCGAATGGACATCAATGAAACGGACTGTCCGTCCTTGAATTTCACATCGAAAGATGAGCTTTTCAACTCGGGTTGAACGCCGGATACAAATCGAAGTTGCTCCAGTGCCTGATGTATGGATTTGCTGCACAATGCACAAGTCAATCCCGTTGCCTGCAGTTTGGCATGACTGAATTGTGCAGATACAGTGGCAGAAATAAGGAGTAAGATCAACGATAAAACACCGCTGACCTTACCCTTTAAGAATCTAGACATCAAGATTTCTTACAGCAATCTTTTCCATCATGGTCCGGCATACTGCATTTGCCGTCCTTGCAACAATCCATCTTTTTATCCGCCTTGCTGCAATCAGCACTCTTTTCGCATTTACCTGATTTACTGCAATCTTCGGATTTTCCGGACTTTCCGGATTTTGCTGTCTTTGCGTTGTCCTTTTTGCAAGAACCTCCGTCGCTGCAGCAAGATTCCTTCTCAGCAACGTTTGTGGATGCCGCACGGTCGTATTTGCAGCAGCCGTGCAGTTTATTATAGGCATCATCGCTGGCCTTGGCACCGGCATTGTCGTGACCCACTGCTGCCACTTTTTGTTGAATGGCAGAAACGGATGTGCCGGAAGCAAAGCTCACGGTAAGTTGCTGTGACTCTTTGTTCCATTTGGCATCGGTCGCACCGGCCTCTTTGGCCGCTTTTTCGATGCGGGATTTGCACATGCCACAATTGCCGGAAACCTGGAACGTGGCGTTTTGTTGAGCAGATGCCCCAAACACAAATGTTAGGGCGAGAATAGAAAGAATATGTTTCATGAATGTATGTTTAAGTAAATGAGCGTTAATGAAAGAGAAAATATCTGGGAGTAAAAATCTCAAATTCGAAACACTTCTATAAACCGGTATCGGTATCTGCCGGATATGGGGTCATCCGGCTTAGCTATGAAGTAGCTTTGATCTGAACAAACCTGTTCCTCCTCCGTACGGATTTGTTGGAAGGGCAGATCCGACGAAATCATCTTGAAGGCAATGATCGAATGCTGCTGACGCGTTTGATCCTGCTTCAGCTTGATCACATCGGTGCGGTCGTGACAGCAATCATTTTCCTCATCCATGTCCATTCCGCAATCGTCACACACGTCGTCGTGGTCAGAGACAAACAATCCGATCTCCGCCAACCGATCCATGCAATAGTGCAAATGCACCACCACCCCTGAACTGAGCAGCAGGTAGATCGGAACGGATATGGCGAAAATCCATTTGCGCATAGGTGTAAAGTTACATCAATTGACAAAACGCCAATAGACTCCTACCCGTATCTGCAGACCAGGCAGATAATAGCCGGGAGCAATGGGATTGTTGCGGGTGAACCCAAAACCATCCAGGTCACGTGCGGTGTTGAGGTTTTCGGCACGGACAAAGGCCGTAAACGGACGGATCCGGAAGTGGGCATAGGCGGCCACATCCGGCAATGTGTTACGGATGGTTCGTTGGTCTTGGAAAGCGTATTGACCCAACATGGGCGAATAGGCATCCGCCTTATAGGGCGCACGGTATCGAATTTCCAGTCCGGTTGCCAATTGTAAATTTTTAAACCCGAGGTTTCCTTCATACCCAATTCGCTGACGGGTAAAAAAGGGAATGGCATTGACCGGGGCCGATCCAATGCGCTGTTGCCAGAAGAATTCGGAATGCCAGCGCCAGGATTTGCCCAGCCGCCAAGTTTTGGCAGCCCGTACCTGAAGGAAATTGAAGAGTGCATCGGTTTGTCCGGGAACATTGTACTCCGACCAATATGCCAGCCGGCTGATCAGATAATAATTCCCGCTCAGCACCAATCCGATCCGATTCCAGTTGATCTCTCCTGAAAGCCGGGTGATGTTTTCCTTTTTGGCATCAAATCCAATGCTCAGCGGATGAAAGCTGCTTCTCGGATCAAAACCAAAACCGGGTTGGCGATTGGTTTGGTGAAACTGAAAACGCAGAGAGCCGGCTTGTCCTGATAGCGATCGAATCAGGGAAGTCTGAAGTTGATAATCGCCTTTGTTGAATCCGGTCAAATAGAATTCACCCCCGGCCAGCAGATCCCATTTGCGGTTGCGGGTACGGTTCCGATATTCCCCATTGACCGAAGTATTTACGAATACGGGATTGGAAATGGAAGTTTCGCCTCGGTAGGACTGAACTCGAATGCCGGCCCGAAAGAACTGGTGCAGATTTTTCGGATCGGGGAACTGATAGATCGCAAACTCACCGGTCAGTACACTCCAACGATCTTGCAGATCGATGGTGTCATAACGTTGTGTCCATGCAAGACCATAATTGGGTCCGTAATAATTTGAATCGGCCCGCTCATCACGAAACTGATAGCGCATTCGATCGAATCGGAAAGTAGCCTCCAACCGAAATTGCGGAAAGAATAAAGGAATGATCGTGGAGTCGGTGACCAACGAATCCTTTTTTCCGAAATCGTATTGATGCCGGGAAAGAAACTGACTGTTT
>JBDKIP010000033.1:0-8773 GCA_039797015.1 Bacteroidota bacterium | reverse complement strand
GCAACCGGTTGCGCCCCGTTGATTTGATACGAAACAGTGGCAGGACCTGTATATGATACATCATCCATATTTTTAATGCGTATGGAGAGGATTTGGTTGGCGGGCAAACCAATCGAGGTATTCAAGCGACCAGAGGAAGCCGGAGCGACCAATGCATCCATCCGAAGATCGTTATCGGAAATGGAACCTGCACAGGTGCCACTGTTCGGCTGACGGGAAATGGCGACCGACCGACGGCCCGGCTTTCCATTCAACAACGGCCGAACACCCACCCAATAAATCGAGTCGCGGGACAAACTGCTGTAGACATAATTGGTGACAGTGGAAGGAACAATCGCCACCGATTGCATATCCGATCCGATCAAACGCATCACCTCGTAGCTCGTGGCACCCGCTACTGCCGTCCAATTCATGGAAATATAGGTCTCGCATTGGACGGCAGCCAACGAAGCAACCGGCAATCCGATCAGCATGAATGATTGGCTGGCCGATACCGCACCGGTTGAACGACTCAGCAACCGAACGCGAATCTGATCTGAGGTTAGATTCGGCGTGATCCAAACGTATTGATCCGTATTGGCTGACAAACCCGTAACCATCGAAGTCCAATTGGCTCCATTGTCAGTAGAAAACTCCAAATCATATCCGCCTGAAGCAGACACGGCTTCCCATTGAAGATTGATGGATTGTCCGGGACGAAACGATTCACCACCCATCGGAAACACCAACTTTGCGACTGCCGGTACAACATCCCAACTGATAAAATAAGTTTGCGTCAGCGTATTGACCGATGTGCCGCGTACCCGAATCGTGTAATTACCCGGAGTGGGATTATAAAGTGTTACCTGCTCAATGTTGTTGATCCGATCTACCCCTACCCCGGCCACCTGATTGATACGAGAAGGGAGTGTGTCCAAAATGCGCGGAAGCAACACAACACCGGTGGGTGTCACCAACTCCAAATCCAGGTCATTCACCAGCGTTCGATACGAAACCATGCTGGCAGCCGGGTCGTTCCAATTCAACATGACTTTCAGAACGGATTGTCCGGCCGGAACGTTGATCGTTCTCAACCCAAAGCCCCCATGAATGACTGAACCGGAAGCATATCGATTGTTCTCTAGTATATCCAACGACCGATCTAGGTTCATCCATCCAAAACCATACGTATAATCCGGTCCTTCATTTCCTTTGTCCGTAGCCCCATTGCACAAAATGTTTTTCACCAACGCATTCGGCATGTTCGCGCCATTTTTCAACTGCCTGTGGCGCTGAATGAGCAATGCAGCTCCCCCCGTTACACCGGGAGCCGCCATGCTGGTGCCATTGTTTGTGTAATAACTTCCGTTACCGGTTGATAAAACACCGGCTCCTTGAGTGGTGATCTCTGGTTTGATCCGACCATCGAGCACGGGACCACGGCTGGAAAAACCGGCGATCAACCCATTGAATTGTGTGGCCCCAACCGTGAGTACATTCTTGGCCGATTGATAACTGCCCAATACGGTTTTGAAGCCTGTTGCATAGGGGGGACAAGTTAATGTACCGCTGTTTCCAGCTGCGTATACATGCAATAATTCCGGTAGGGTAAAGGCCTGCTGATCCCAAGTCCGCGAATAGAGATCATACAAACCATTGTATCCACACTCATTTACAATGGCCCCGTAGGAATTGTTTGTCAGCACCATCCCTTCATCGCGCACGTACTGCTGAGCAAAATCAAAGATTTGGTTGAAATATTGTGATATGATGCGCGCCCTTGGTAAATAGCCTGCTAACGTATCGATCCGAATGCCCGCACCTGCCATGGTGCCCGCCACATGCACGCCGTGTTGCCCAGTTGGAAAGCCGTATCGGCTGATCACCCGGTCCGTAAAATCGACGTGCGTGATGGGGTCGCCATTGTCCCCGATCCCTACCACCATCCCTTCACCCAACAATCCCCGACCACCCTGCGCCAAGGAAGCATTGGCCATGTGAGCACGTGATCCGACGCGACTGCGGTTATTGATTTCCTGATCCGGCGCAGGCGCAGCTTGCACATATTCTACATACGGAAGCGCGGCCAGCGCCCACAAACGAGCCGTATCCAACGACAATTCCACCAGCCCCTGTTGAATGAAACGTGTGCTTTTCACCAGATAACCGGCCCCACGAAACGATTCCTGCACCTGCGCAGCACTCAAACTGGAAGCAAACTGAACCCATACGTCGATCGCACCCCCACTCCTTCGAGCATGCGACGGTATATTTTTAGTAAAGAGTTCAGTCGATAATTTTTCCCGGGGATCCAAAACGAAAGCAGCGCGAACCCTTTGCGCTTTCATACGCTCCCAACCGGGGCGACCTTTGATCGATGCACGGTATGACAACCCATCCACGAACTCTCCGATCTCCACTCCCTGTACCGACAATTCTTTGAGCTGAGCAGCAGTGGGGGTAGACTCGAACTGTAGCATACAGAGGACCTTATCCATTACGGTCGGCTGTTGTGCTAAAAATTGAGACCACTGCACTTCATTGATGTTTTGCACCGGCAACTTCATGCCATTCCGAAGCTTGAGTGCATACTGCGCCTCTGTCGATACGGATCCCATCAGGATCAAGAAGAGTGGAAGGAATTTTTTCATAAAGAAGATTGAACTAAAGTTAAGACGAGTGTGGCGAATGGATATCATGTTGTTTAACTGTCCTGAATGGATGCTTGAAATACCCCCGTATGCATGCGCTGCAACAGCCGATACAGATCGGCCATGTCCGAAACCCCTTCCACCACCAACAAGAATAAACGCCCCGTTTGCTTAAGCTTGAATCGATTCGATCCGGTTTGCAGGTAATCAAGGATGTGACGGAAGGTGTCCGACTCGAAGAAGGGAGAGTCGGGACGATTGATGAAGAAACAACGAAGCGTTTTGTCCTTCAAACTCATCTTCTCAAATCCAAGCTCAACCGCCAACTTTCTGCAGCGAACCGTATCGAGCAAGGCCACTACCGGCTCGGGCAACGGACCAAATCGATCGATCAACTCCTGCTGCATATGACCCAGTTCCGACTCATCCACACAATCATCCATCCGCTGATACAAACTCAAACGCTCTGCGATGTTCTCGACATACGTATCCGGCAACAAGATTTCAAGATCCGTATCGATGGTGCAATCCTGTACAAAGTCATCCTGTTTGATGATCTCTTCCTGAAACAATTCCTGAAACTTGGAACGTTTCAACTCGCGAATGGATTCTTCCAAAATCTTTTGATAGGTCTCAAAGCCAATTTCGGCCATAAAACCACTCTGCTCGCCACCCAATAAATTTCCTGCACCCCGAATGTCCAGATCCCGCATCGCGATCTGAAATCCACTGCCCAACTCGCTGTGTTGCTCCAAGGTCTGCAAGCGCTTGCGACTGTCTGCCGGCAACGTACTCATCGGCGGCGCCAACAAATAACAGAAGGCCTTCTTGTTGCTCCGGCCCACGCGTCCCCGCAGCTGATGAAGATCACTCAACCCAAATTGATGGGCATTGTTCACGATGATGGTATTGACATTCGGGATGTCAACACCGCTCTCAACGATGTTCGTACAAATCAACACATCATATTTCCGATCGATGAAATCCAGGATCCGCTCTTCCAACACATGCCCCTCCATTTGCCCATGTGCAAAACCAATGCTCAGATCGGGGCACAAGGCCTGTATCCAATTTGACATTTCTGCCAACCCCGCGATGCGGTTATGAATGAAAAACACCTGCCCGCCGCGCTCGGTTTCATAATAGATCGCCTCGCGTATGGCATCCTCCTGAAACACCTGCACTTCCGTCTGTATGGGCTGTCGGTTCGGCGGAGGCGTATTGATGATGCTTAAATCACGAGCCCCCATCAAGGAGAATTGAAGCGTACGCGGAATGGGGGTAGCGGTCAACGTCAGACAATCCACGGCCGTGCGCAATGTCTTGATCTTCTCCTTGTGTGCCACACCGAATTTCTGCTCTTCGTCCACCACCAGCAACCCGAGATCCTTGAACACAACATCCTTCGCCAACAAACCATGTGTGCCGATGATGATGTCGATTTTTCCATCTTTCAATCGCTGCATGGTCTCTTTTTTCTCTTTGGCAGACTTAAAGCGATTGATGTAATCCACCTTCACTGGAAAATCCTTCAAGCGCTCCTGAAACGTTTTGTAATGCTGAAAGGCCAAGATGGTCGTGGGCACCAGCACCGCCGCCTGTTTTCCATCCACACAGGTTTTAAACGCCGCACGGATGGCGATCTCTGTCTTTCCAAATCCAACATCGCCACAGACCAATCGATCCATCGGGGAAGCCGACTCCATATCCCGTTTCACATCGGCCGTCGCTTTGCTTTGATCCGGTGTGTCCTCGTACATGAATGAGGACTCCAACTCTATTTGCATGTAATTGTCAGGCGTATGCGCAAATCCGCTCAATGCCTTTCGCTTGGCATACAAGGTGATCAAGTCAAATGCAATCTCCTTAACCCTGGCCTTTGTTTTTTCTTTGAGTTTGCTCCACGCATCGGAACCCAATTTGTTGATCTTCGGAACACTGCCCTCCTTACCAGTGAACTTCGCGATTTTGTGCAGACTGTTGATGTTCACGTACAGGATATCGGAGTCCTTATAGATCAATCGTACCGCCTCTTGCATTCGACCATTCACATCGATCTTCTGCAACCCGCTGAATACCCCAACACCGTGATCGATATGTGTCACAAAATCACCTGGTTGCAAATCCCGCAACGTGCGGATCGTAAGTGCCTTGTTCTTGTTGTATGCTTGCTTGACCTTATACTTGTGATACCGCTGAAAGATCTGGTGATCAGTATAGCAAAGGATCTTCAGGTCGGTGTCGGTGAATCCCTGATGGATCGAAGCGATCAAGGGTTCGAATACCAATTCCGCTTGCAGATCATCAAAGATCTGTTGCAAACGCTCAAGCTGCCGGGGATTTTCCGATGCGATCATCAAGGCATATCCCTGACCCGCATGCGCTTTCAAATCCTGGATCAGCAACTCAAACTGACGGTTGAAGGCCGGCTGCGCACGGGTCTGAAAGACGAAATCGTCCGCAGCAGGTGAGGCATGACCAAATCCCAGCCGGTGAAAGTTCCCCATTCCTTGCTCCAATGCAGGCATGTCGAGCAGGTCCTCCTTTTTGGGCAAGCGGATCAAACTCCTTTCCTCGTCGTCACCAGTTTCAATGGGACCTGCTTTTTCGAGATAAGCATCCAGATCCAACAACCATTCATTTGCTTGCTCGAGTGAAGTAGCCTCGTCTTCGATCCAAAAAAGGGTATTGGTGGGAAGAAAATCAAATAATGAGATTTGTTCGCCGGAGGAATGAAGTGCCTCAACGTGTGGGATGATGCTGACCTGCAGGATCTTTCGCTCACTGAGCTGTGTCTCCGGATCCACAATGCGAATGGAATCCACTTCGGATCCAAACAGCTCAATTCGATAGGGTTTGTCGTTCCCGAATGAATAAATGTCCAATATGCCCCCGCGGATGGCGAATTGTCCGGGTTCATATACAAAATCCGTTCGATGAAACCGATGTTTGTCGAGCTGCTGCAACAAGCCCGGCACATCCAATGTATCGCCCGTTTTGATGGTGATCAAATGATCGGCATATTGGCTGGGCGACTCTACTTTTTCCAACAAGGCTTGTGCATAGGTAACCAGGATCTTACGATTTCCTCCTTTGCTGAAGCGCATCAAGGCCTCCGTGCGCAACATCACATGCGAGGAACTCAGTCGGATGAAATCGCGGGGCGATTTGTACGCCGCAGGGAAATAAAAAAGATCCAGTGCACCGGTCAGGCTTTCCATGGCATTGTGGAAATAGGCTGCCGACTCGGGCGAATCCATCACCACCACATGATTCCACTTTGAAAAATCTTCGAGCGTATGCATCGCCGCCAACAAAAAGGAAGCGGAACTACCCTGCAATCCGCTCAACCGGATTTGCTGGGGGTGGGACATAGTCACCCTGCCCCGCAGTTCTTCCAACCGGGGGTGCGCCGCGTATCGATTGACCAGTTCTGCCAGCGCCATTGCGCCGCAAAGATAACCCGCAACCGGCTTTCATCAGAAGGAATCTGTCAGTTGATTCGTCGTATCTTACTCCGAAATCCTCGCTCATGGCATTGCAACCCTGGCGCACCGGCACCGTGATCCGGATGGTGGACGAAACACCTACCACCCGACGATTCTGGATCGAGGTGCCCGAATTGGAGCGATTCGATTTTCAACCCGGGCAATTCGTTACCCTAGACCTGCCCATACACGAAAAACCAAACAAACGCTGGCGCAGCTACTCCATCGCCAGCTGGCCCGACGGCACCAATGTATTCGAACTCGTGATCGTGCTGCTGGATGGAGGCGCGGGTACAACGTGGTTATTTGAAAACATACGAATTGGGAGTACCCTCACGCTGCGCGGACCACAAGGCGTCTTTACCCTCCCCGACACGATCGATCGTGATTTATTCATGATCTGTACCGGAACCGGCATCGCCCCCTTCCGATCCATGACCCATCACTTGCTTACCAACAACATCCGGCATCACAACATCTACCTGATCTTCGGCTGCCGAACATTCGGCGATGCACTCTATGCACAAGAGCTGAAAGACCTGTCCCAACGCGCACCCAGCTTTCAATACATCACCACCTACTCCAGAGAAGAGATTAGCAATGATGATCCTCAGGTTCTGCAAGGATACGTGCACCAGGCATACGAAGACATTTGTCGAAAAAATCTGACCGTATCATTGGAAGATCCATCTGCAACCATCGTTAAGCCGGCGTATTTCTTCCTGTGCGGATGGAGAAACATGATCGATGAAGCCAAACAGCGCATCCTCGATCTGGGATACGACAAAAAATCAATTCACTTGGAACTGTACGGATGATCAGACGTTGATCGCCTTCAATACGATCGAGCGCAATTCAGAAATGGATACACGCTCCTGCTCCATCGAGTCGCGGTGACGAATGGTAACCGTATTGTCTTCCTTGGTTTGATAATCGACCGTTACACAAAAAGGTGTTCCTAGGGCATCCATCCGGCGATAACGCTTACCAATCGAATCCTTCTCTTCGTAAAAACAACGGAAATGTGGTCTGCAATCCGCCAAGATCGATTCGGCAATCTCAGGCAATCCGTCTTTTTTATTCAAAGGCAACACAGCCATCTTGATCGGTGCCAATACCGGAGGTAATTTCAACACAACGCGGCTGTCCTGCTTCTCGGCCGTACTCAGGTCCTGTTCCTCATAGGCATGACTGATCACCGCGAGGAACATCCGATCCAATCCGATCGAAGTTTCAATCACGTAGGGAATGTAATTCCCATATGGCTTACCCGTTTCGGGATCAACATCGTTGTCAAAATACTGTTGCTTCTTCTTGCTGAATTCTTGGTGTTGTTTCAGGTCGAAGTCGGTCCGACTGTGGATACCTTCCAGCTCCTTGAATCCCATTGGAAACGCAAACTCAATGTCACAAGCCGCATCGGCATAGTGGGCCAGCTTCACGTGATCGTGATAGCGATATTTTTCTGCCGGAATGCCCAAGGCCTGATGCCATTTCAGACGTTCGGTTTTCCAATATTCGTACCATTGTTTTTGCGAACCGGGGCGAACAAAGAATTGCATCTCCATCTGTTCAAACTCACGCATCCGAAAAATGAATTGACGCGCCACAATCTCATTGCGAAATGCTTTTCCAACCTGTGCGATGCCGAATGGAACTTTCATCCGTCCGGTTTTTTGCACGTTCAGAAAATTGACGAAGATCCCTTGTGCCGTTTCCGGACGCAGATATACTTTATTGTCCTCTCCTTCGGCAGAACCAAATTCGGTAGCGAACATCAGATTGAACTGACGGATGTCAGTCCAATTGCAGGTGCCACTAATGGAACAAGATATTTTGTTGGATTCGATGAGTGATTTGAGTCCGCCGAAATCATCCTTCGCCAACAGTGCCTCCATTTCTGCAACCAATTGATCGGCCTCAGCCGATTTTCCGTCGGCTTTCATTTGTTCGGCATGGGCTTCGATGAGGTGATCGACCCGGTAGCGTTTGTTGCTGTCCTTATTGTCGATCATCGGGTCGTTGAAATTGTCGACGTGACCGCTGGCTTTCCAGGTAGTCGGGTGCATGAAGATCGCCGCATCCAGTCCAACGATGTTGTCCTTCAACTGCGTCATGCTGCGCCACCAATGGTCCTTGATGTTCTTCTTCAGTTCACTGCCCATCTGGCCGTAATCGTACACGGCTTGCAGTCCGTCATAGATCTCACTGCTCGGAAAAATGAACCCGTATTCCTTACAATGGGCGATGATCGCGGGGAGTTGATTCGTCTCGTTGGCCATGGGCGCAAATATAAGCCGATTCACTGCAGCTTGGGGTTGCCGGCGTGGCGCTCGGCATCCCGCTTCGTCTTCTTTTCGAAATTCTTTTCAAGGGCTTTCGTCAGGTCCACACCGGTCTGATTGGCCAGGCAGATCAAGACCCAAAGTACATCGGCCATTTCATCGCCGAGCTGATCAGCCGATTCACCCGGCTTGAAACTTTGATCGCCATAGGTTCGTGCCATTAAGCGGGCCAGCTCACCCACCTCTTCAGTGAGGATGGCCATGTTCGTCAGCTCGCTGAAATAACGTACGCCGATGGTTTTGATCCATTGGTCAACTTGTTGTTGGGCTTGCTCGAGGGTCATGATTTACTCTTTGTTTTGCGTATCGA
>JBDKIP010000032.1:0-3968 GCA_039797015.1 Bacteroidota bacterium | reverse complement strand
TTTTTTGGAGCGCATCAAACATCCGATATCCGTTGCGCGTCGGGTCATGGAGAAAACCCCCCATGTCATGCTGGTGGGTAGCGGTGCTCAACAGTTTGCGCTGGCGGAGGGCTTCAAATTGGAGTCACCCGAACTATCGGAGGATGCGCAACGTTCGTATCAGGCATGGCTCGAGAAATCACAATACACACCGCCGGAGAAAAACATTGAAAATAAAAACCAACATGGTCCCTTTGCCCCCAGAAGGCTGGAAAATGGGGAATGGAATCACGATACCATTGGAATGGTGGCATTGGACAAAAGCGGCAACCTAAGCGGCAGCTGTACCACCAGTGGGGCTGGCTTCAAGATGCGGGGACGTGTGGGGGACTCACCCCTGATCGGTTCAGGACTCTATGTCGACAATGAGGTGGGCGCTTGTACGGCAACCGGACAAGGCGAGGAGGTGATTCGCATCGCGGGATCCCATCTTGTAGTGGAATTCATGCGCGGGGGATTGAGTCCGGAAGAAGCATGTAAAAAAGCCATTGGTCGCCTGGTGAGCAAACGAGCCAACAAGTTGGAGGAAATGCAGGTTTGTTTTCTGGCCATCGATCGAAAGGGTTCTTTTGGCGGCTATTCGCTTCGTCCCGGGTTTACGTTTTCCGTACGCAACCGCCATGAAGAAAAAATCTACAAATCAAAAAGTTGGTTTGATAAGTAACGTACATGAAAGAAGATCTGATCTTGATTGAGATCGCCACGGCCGATCTGGAAACTACGCGCCTTGCAGTTGCCGGTGGGGCCGATCGGATCGAGCTTTGTGCAAACTTGGGGGAGGGGGGTACCACTCCGGCCTATGGAACCCTTCGGGTTTGTCGAGAATCCTTTCAGGTGCCCATCTTCCCGATCATTCGTCCACGCTGCGGTGATTTTTTATACACCGACGATGAATTCAAAACCATGTGTTACGAAGTTGAATTGGTGAAGTCCATGAGATTTGAAGGCGTGGTGATCGGTATGTTATCCTCCAATGGCAAGATCGATTTGTCACGAACGGCAAAACTGAGAGAACTGGCCTATCCAATGAGCGTTACGTTCCATCGGGCATTCGATCGATGCGTCGATCCGTATGAGGCTTTGGAAGAATTGATATCGATCGGAATCGATCGGGTGCTCACCTCCGGTCAATACCCCACGGCCCCCGAGGGCGTGGAATGCATTGCCACGCTTCAAAAACAATCGAACGGACGCATCGTCATCATGCCGGGCAGCGGCGTTCGCCCCGACAACCTTCAACAACTACGGGAACAAACCGGCTGCTACGAATTTCACAGTTCGTTGCGTGGATGGCAAGAAAGCAAAATGGAATTTCGTCATCCGAATTTCTCCGCATCGAAGGAGTCCTATCAAAATCCGTTCATTGACTCCATGGAAGTGGAGCGGATGAAGACGGGTAGAGGGTAGAGAGTAGAGGGTGGATGGGAGATGGGAGATGGGTACACCTAAACTGTCAAACTCCATCTTCAATCTTCCATCTCCCATCTTCTCTTAATATTTCTTCTCCTTCAAATACTGTAAGCTCGCAATTGCTGCTTCAAGGGGTCCGGCACCGTAATTCGCTTCTTGCTCCACAATGAGTTCTTTTAGGCCTTTTGCTTTTCCATTGCGTAGAATGGTTTCAAAATCAATGGTGCCGGTTCCGATCACGACTGAATTCTTTCCCTCATCTGCTACGGGTTTTTTACTTCTGTCTTTTACGTGCGCCAATCGAAACCGGTTTGGATATTTTTCAAACCATTCGATCGGATCACCACCGGCAGCAACCACCCAGTAGATGTCCATTTCAAACGAAACCAATTTGGTGTCGGTGTTGTCCATCAAAATGGTTTGCGGGATCTGGCCATTCAAGGGTTTGAAGGAGTAGTCGTGGTTGTGGTAGGCAAATTTTATGCCGTTCTTTTTACAGATCGATCCCATTTGATTGAATCGATCCGCGGCTTTTTTGAATTCATCGATGTTCTTTTGTGGGCCGAGCCAGGGGCAGATGACATAATTCACGCCTGCCTCGGCAGCCCCTGCCACTTTTTGTTCGAAGTTTTCAAAAACATTGCAATGAAAGGAGGGCATGGTCAGGCCATGGTCTTTTAAAAACTGGCTGAACTCCTTGGCAGACTTTCCCCAATAAACGCCTTGTGCTCCTTCGTAACTTTCAATGGATGCGTAGCCGGCGGCAGCGAGCTTTTTGATGACGCCAAACGGATCGGCAGGCAGAATGTCGCGCAGCGAATAGAGCTGAATGCCGTAGGGTTTGACTTTTCCACCCATCCATTGTTCTGCACCGATCGATTCAGATCCTGCCCACAGCAATCCACCGGCAAACAACGATGCGTTTTTTATAAATCCTCTTCTTGTGTGATTCATATCAATTGTATTTATTCGGCCCAGGCTTTTTCACCTTTTGTATACGGCACGGCACCATCATAACGTCCGGGTACGGGTATGTGTCGAAGGGTTTTGGTCATGCCGGTCTCGGAGCTAAAGAATCCCCAGAGGGTCAATTGCTTCATCATCGTGTAGTAATGAACCGGTTGTTCCTTCTTTTTGTTTTGGTTGAATTCCTTTGCCTCTTTTTCCAATGTAACCAGCAGGTCATGTCGCTGTTGGGGAGTGGATTTTACAAAACCGGTGCCATTGGCTTGTTGACAGGAAGTCTCCAGCGCTTTCATGCCTTCTTTGAAAGCGATTTGCTGCTCGGTTGTGTAACAGTCTCGCACCATCACTTCCATGAACTTACCGACGGCTGCCGCTTTTGCGCCGGGTGTGTCCGTAGCAGGAATGATGGTTTCGCCGATCTCATCAAGCAAGGCCAATTGTGTTTTTGTGAAGAAGCCGGGAGTGCCGGTCGGACTACAACCGCTCAAGAACAAGTCAGCACCTACGACGGCTGCACCGGTCAGCAATGCGATTTGTTTCAAGTATTCTCTTCTGTCCATGTTGAGTAGGGTTGGTGTGGTTAAAGGTTTCCTTTTTTCATTTCGCTGTAGGCAAAATCGGCTGCGCGGGCGGTCATGGCCATGTAGGTGAGCGAGGGGTTTACGCAAGAGGCACTCGTCATGCAGGCGCCATCGGTCACGAATACATTGGGTGCATCCCAAACTTGATTGTTGCCATTCAGCACGGATGTTTTCGGGTCCTTGCCCATGCGCGCCGTTCCCATTTCATGAATGCCCATGCCCACCTCGTAGCCGTAATCGTAGGTGTTCACGTTTTTCACCCCGGCGGCTTCTAGCATTTCGGCAGCATCGTTCATCATGTCGAGGCGCATTTTTTTCTCGTTGTCCTTGATCTCTACATCCATGTCGAGAACGGGAAGTCCCCATTTGTCTTTTACATTTTTATTCAAGGAGATCTTGTTCTCGTGGTAGGGGAGCATTTCACCAAAGGCCATGATGCCCATGCCCCAATGGTCCTTCGGAACGCTGAGTGCATCTTTCAGGTCGGCTCCGATCGTAAACTCTGCCACCTCTACACCTCTGCCTCTTCCTGCGCCACCCTGATAGCCAAACCCGCGTACATAGTCGCGTTTGTCTGCATACACATTTCTGAATCGAGGAATGTAAATGCCGGTGGGTCTTCGGCCGTATTCGTATTTGTCGGCATATCCGTCGACGCGCCCGTTGGCACCGCACCGAAAATGATGATCCATCACATTGTGCCCCAATTCGCCGCTGCTGCTGCCCAGTCCGCCCTCCCAAACATTGGTGGCGGAATTCATCAAGATCCATGTTGAGTTGAAGGCAGACGCACAGAGGAAGATCACCTTTGCGTTGAAGGTATAGGTCTTGTTGTCGGTTGCATCCAGCACTTCCACACCGGTTGCTTTCTTACTGTCTTTGTCATATAGGACTTGTGTGACGATGGAGAAGGGGCGGAGGGTCAGGTTGCCCGTCTTCATGGCAGCCGGCAATGTTGCGGACTGAGTACTG
>JBDKIP010000031.1:0-4181 GCA_039797015.1 Bacteroidota bacterium | reverse complement strand
ACTCGGTGCGGATGGAATCCTGCTTCTCCAGGCTGAGTCGGGCCGTATAGCCACGAAGCGGCAACAACAGCTCTTCCCCTGAATTCACATGATGGGAAAAATAATGATCGTTGGTAACCATGCCGATGCGGTCAGCCGTATTGGTCAGAAACGCATAATGATTTTTTTTGCCGGGTGCGAGCAGGTCTCTTCCCAATGTAAACTGCTCGACGGACTGATTGAGTCTTCCAAAGATGGTAGGCAACACATCGATCTGCGACACAACCTCTGAGCGCCGTTGCGGCGACATCAACTGGGGCGCATAGAACAGCAAGGGAACATGCTGGTCGGTCAGCCGTTGCTCCGTCCACAACGGCGGATAGACCGCGCGGGCATCACCCGCAACGCCGTGGTCACCCACGAACACAAAAAGTGTATTTGAAAAGAACGGCTCCTTACGAACAGCTTCGATGAACGTTCCCAGTGCATGATCTGAATAGCGAAACGAATTCAATTCGTCGTTCGACTCAAATCCGTATTTATTCAGGGTGTCAATCGGAAATTCTACCCACTGAAAACTACTGTCGTTGGCAGGAATGCTTTTTTGAAAAGGTCGATGATTCCCCGCCGTTTGTATGTAGGCGAAGAAAGGTGATTTCTGCTTGCGCATCTCATCGATCGATTGCAACAGCAAGTCACGGTCACTCACCCCCCACACATTCAATTTCTCCCCTTTGAAATAGTCGCCGGTGTGCATGTGCAAGTCGTTGATGTTGGCCAGGATCCCTTCGAAATTGTTGAACTCCGGACTGCCGGATAAAAAATAATGCTTGCTGTATCCCTCTAATTGATTGATGAGGGTACGTTGGGAAACCGTAGCCGGATTGCGGGAAGAAAACCGAAAGAACTGCACGTCGGGCACACCCGATAAAATGGCGAACAATGCCCGCGCGGTGGAGAAATGGGGAGCAAAGCAATTGTCGAAGAAAACGCCCTGACGCGACAAGGAATCCAGATGCGGTGTGGCCTGAAGCGGATTGCCGCTCATGGAACTCTTATACATGCTGAACGACTCACATTGCACCAACACAATGTTTGGTCGGCTTTCCCAGGCATCACTGCCGGGGGCGGTCATTCGTCGAAGCCCCTCCGTTCCCGGATCATCGATGCCCATCCATTTGCGCACAATGGGCATGGCCTTTCGAACAGAGGGAATGTCCTGCTCCGGCAGTTGCCTCAGTCGCCAGGTGGTGGCGAAATTCTGAAGAGGATTCACGGCTAAATAAGCGGCAAAACTGCTCGGCAATTGAAAACAGTCGTCGCGTTCAAGGGGTCGAGCGGACAAACGACCATGCAGGAACATGGCCAACACGACGGAAGCCATCACAAAATAAATCGGCTTGTGTTCGATGCCCTTCCCGTCGGTTTGATTCACTACTTGCCAATGCACCCGGTGATACATCCACCGAAAAAACCATACAGCCATGGCAAGTCCGGCCAACATCCACAACAGCGGATAGGTCTCCCAGATCATCGTTATGGAGATGGCGAAATCCTCCACAAAGTTCATGGCCCCTGCATCGAGGGGGGTTTGGTTGTACGAAAAACTGCCAAAGCCGGCGGAGAAAAAGAAGAATACGATCAGGGTTATGATGGCCAGATAGCTGGTCCACATGCGTTTGTTTTTCTCCGAATAGAACGGGGACCATTTCGCCCGAATGCTGAGCAGTGTAACGGGCAAGAGCATGCCCGCGATCCAACGCAGGTCGAAGCGAATGCCCCAAAGAAAAGAAGGATACGCATCGGAGAAACGCCAGCCGGCGGGACGAAAGGCAAAAAATACCGATAACCGAAACAGGGTGAATAGGAGGAAAAAGATCAAACCTACCTGTATTACCCATCGCAAGGTTTTCGGTAGGGACTTCAAATACGGCATAGCATTCAAAAGTAAAGCCAAAATCACGTAAACCGGACCGGTCGGCTCCGAGATTCAGTAGTTTTGCCAAATGGCAGGTCCCCTACTTTTTCAACTGAACGCACTACTTGAAAGCGACCATGCCTTGTTTCGCCTCATCAATCAAAAATGGACCCAGGAATGGCTAGACCCGATCGCGGTCTGGATCCGCGAACCATTGAATTGGGTACCACTGTATATTGGATTGCTGCTAGTTGCCATTTGGCGATTTCGCTCGAACGGACTGATTTGGTTCGCCTTCGGCATCGCCACGGTCGTATCCTCCGATCTGATCGGCAACTACGGGTTCAAGCATGTCTTTGAACGGTTGCGGCCCTGCAACGATCCCTTACTCCAAAGTGGAGTCAGACTCCTGGTCGAAAAATGCGGAGCCGGATTCAGTTTTGTTTCCAACCACGCCACCAACCACATGAGTCTGGCGGTATTTCTGTTGATCACCCTTCAGCACAAGATCGGCCGGTGGGGTTGGATCGGGATCGGGTGGGCACTGAGCATCGCCTATGCGCAAATCTATGTAGGGGTACACTTCCCGGCTGACGCGATCGCTGGCGCAGGGGTGGGTGCTGCAGTGGGCGCATTCACGGGCATTGCGTTCAACCGGCAATACAAAAACGGTATCTTTCAAAACAAACAACCGAATCCATAAATGGAATGGCTGATCCTGTTCGCGCTGATCTTCTTCAATGCCCTGTTCGTCATCTCTGAGATCGCATTGGTTTCTGTGCGAAAATCCAAGCTGGAGAGCCTGGCCGAAAAAGGAAATCTGCGCGCCAAAAAAGCACTTACACTGGTGCAACAGCCGGAAAAATTCCTCTCCGCTGCTCAGATCGGCATTACCCTGATCGCGATCCTCACCGGGGTCTATTCCGGAGAAAAATTTGCACACGACCTGCAACCCTGGTTGGAACAATGGCCGCTGATCGCACCCTATGCAGAAGGCCTTTCCACTACACTGGTAGTGGTTGGTGTCACTTTTTTGTCCATCGTGCTGGGTGAACTCTTTCCCAAACAGATCGGACTCATGCGAGCCGAACGCATCGCATTGGCGGTAGCCGGACCGGTCGACGGATTTGCCCGGATCACCGCGCCACTCGTGTGGCTGCTGAACCGCACTACCACCCTCATCTTTCGGATCTTCAACATCCGACGATCGCAGGAGGATGTGATCACGGAAGAAGAGATAAAAACCCTGATCACCGAAGGAACGGAGGCCGGCACGATCGACGAAACCGAACAAGAGATCATCGAGCGTGTGTTTCACTTGAGCGATCGAAACATCACCTCGCTGATGACGCACCGCAGCGACATCATTTGGTTCAATCTGGATGAAACGGAGGAACAGATCAAAGAAAAAATCATTCGCGAACCACACTCCGCCTACCCCATTTGCAACGGCGACATCGATCAAATTCAGGGAGTGGTATCGATCAAAGACCTATATGTACATCCCGACCAAACCCCTTTTCGAAAGATCATGCAACCGGCCTTGTTCATCCCGGAAAACAACAGCCCTTATCAGGTGTTGGAAAAGTTCCAAACTTCCCAGATCCATTCGGCCTTCATCGTAGATGAATACGGTACCATATTGGGATTGATCACGCTGAACGATATCTTGGAAGCTCTAGTCGGCGAAATGCCCCAGGCGGATGTGCCCGATTATCAAGTGACCGAGCGACACGATGGCACATTTCTGGTGGATGCACAGATCCCTTTTTATGATTTCCTCAGCAGGTTTCAGCGCACAGAATGGATGAACGAAGGCGAACAGGAGTTCGACACCTTGGCCGGGTTCATTCTTCACCAGTTGGAAAGAATACCAAAATCCGGTGACCGGTTTCTATGGAAAGAGTTTTCCGTAGAGGTAATGGACATGGATGGTCATCGAATCGACAAAGTATTGATCGAAGTGTCGGACGAGATCCGCAAAGACATGCAAGAAGCCTGATCAGAAGCGAAAGTCAAGTTGACGGGCAGGATAACTGATCTTCGAACTTTGCCGCTTCCCGCCGATGGTGACATGAAAGATGTTTACCTGATCCGTGAACTGATCGTACAATAAGCCGCAATCGGTTTTCAACTGAGTCAGCTGCCCGAGACCCGTATACTCCACATAGGAATAGATCGCCTCCTTTTCCTGCTCAAACCCAAGGTACGCACCGGGCAAGCTCTTCCCATTTATGGTGATCACCAGCTGCTCGCCTAAGTACCGGGCCACCAAGCTATCCAT
>JBDKIP010000030.1:0-2921 GCA_039797015.1 Bacteroidota bacterium | reverse complement strand
ATGACTGTGAAATTAATGAATTCGGTTTGGATTCATCTTCGGTTCGGGTTGTTGTACCAGGCACCGTCAATCTCCCGTATGATGTTTTCTATGTCGCGATCGGTGGCGTTGTCGTTGGGCGACCAATCCTGCTTCAAATTCCCGCCGAAGAAAAACGCGACGGTCTGGTACACGCGCGCATTGAGTCCTCCTTTGTATTCCTTCAGGATCTCGTAACAATTGTCGCCGGTTTGCCGATTGATCAGTTTCATCAGGATCTTTCCCTGGTACACGGAAAGATTGGTGAGCGGGTCCGCAAATTCTTTTCGCAATTGCTTCTCCCGGCTTTCCAGGTATTTTTTTCGGGCTTTTCGCTCCGTCAATCCCTGTAAGTTTTTATGGATGTCGTTGATCGTGGATCCAGCGATCCGTGCGTACGGATAGGTGACATATACGGCATTTCGCAGCCTTGTCCATTCCTTGATCTGCCGGGCTTGTTGTGCGGCAGATCCCTTTGAGATCCAAACCCCCTCCTGCTGAAGATAGGTGTGTATTTCGTTGCGATACCAAATGGCCGGCACCAGAATCGTATCGTTTGGTCCCCAATTTTTCATGCGAACCGAAAGCGGCGGGATGGGCAGGATCGTGTCAACAGGCGGCAATTCCTGTCCGTTTGTCCTCAAGAAGGGGATAAGCATAAAGCCAAGGATCCAGTAGACTTTATGTAACATGATACAAGGTAATCATTGCCCTGAACATCCCGTGCCGGCAGCGGTTTCTCAGTTGTTAAAATCGGAAGGGTTATTCCTTCATCCACTGAACAAGACGTCGACGGGTACTGATGAGCAGACCGGCGGCCGTCAACCAGATGCCGAACCACAGAAATTGTACGTACGGGTAATGAAACGCTTTCAACGTGACATATTTCAAAATGGAATCGGATTCCTTTATCCCTAGGATCAGACTGCCATCCGCTTTCTGCTCTTGCATTTGTAAAACCATTCCCTCTGCTTGCAGGGTATCGGGAAGCGGGAGCCATTGATTCATGGCTTGTGCCGTTTTGAGCGTCAGGGAGATGGTTTCGCCAGTTCGTCTGTGTACGGTCACCGGTGTCTCCACCACGCGGCCATCTTTTCCAAAGAGTTCCTCCGGTACGCTGTCGATGATGCGCGGATCGCCAATGGTGATGAATCCTTTTCCGAAAAAAATGGTATCTCCGGCGGCGACCGTATGAGGGCGGAACGTTGTGGTGTCGGCCGGCGCTTCGGGATCGGGCAGGGAGGTGACATAGGTAAATACGTCGTGATCCCAATAGTGTTTTGCATCCGGATTGGCCATCAACCCTTTGTTGCCTTTGTAATTCACAAATGCGTTTGGATGCAATACAAATTCTTCTTTTCCGTCTTTGCTCTTGAATCGTACCTGATAATACCAAAGCTTCTTTTTGGGATGGGTAGAGTCTTTCTCATAAAGAAGTGTGTACCCACCCATTTCCGACGGAACACCTTGTACCAGGGTTAAATTCTCGCGTGGGTTTTCGCCTTTTCCGAGCGGAGTGGCAAAGCCATTGTTGTTTTCCGAAATGACTTTTTTGTTCGAGGAGGTGACCACAATGGCCAGCAGCGTCAATGCGAAGCCTACGTGTGCGATCGGTCCGCCCGACTTCGCCAAATTACCCTTGATGCCGATCCAGATGTAACTGGCATTCGCAATCACACTGAATAGGCTGCAAATGGCAGAAATCCAAAGGGCCAACTGAAACCCGGGTCCTTTTTGGGTGTAATGAATACCAATGCCCCACGCGAACAATCCTCCCAACACGATTGAAATGATCAATGGGATGGCCAAGCGTCTCCAGAAAAGATCTTTCGCGGTTTGCTTGTACTTGAGGTAGTACGTGAAGCCTGTAAGCAGCGCCAAGATGATCGCGATGTAGATCTGTACGCTGTTGTACGAAAATTCCACGTCCTCCGGCGGAGCGATGGTGGTTCCAAATATTTTATTGAAAACCGGGAGTGAGGTTTGTCCGATGATCAGGATCGCGGACAAGAAGAACAACAACGATCCGATGTACATCCAAAACTCACGGGAAGAAATGTTTTCATCGGTTTGAATGCGGGGGATCTCCTTGTAGCGCCTGAAAAGGAGCCAGGCGGATGGGATCATGAAAACGGAAATCAGCGCAAGCAATTGCAAATTCATGCCCTCGCCGGTGAATGCGTGCACCGATGTCTCTCCAAGAATTCCGCTGCGGGTGAGAAAGGTAGAGTAGAGGATGAATCCAAATGTCAGAATGAAAAAGAGGTTCGTGCTGTACAGGGCTTGTCCGCTGTGCCGATAGATCAGCAGCGTATGCAAACCGGCCACGCCGATCAGCCAGGGAACGAGCGATGCATTTTCTACCGGGTCCCAGGCCCAGTACCCACCAAAGGTCAGCGATTCATAGGCCCACATGCCACCCATCATGATGCCCACACCCAGCACGGCTGTGGAGAACAAGGCCCATGGCTGTACGGGTTTGACCCAGTCAGTGTATTGCCGATTCATCAGTCCGGCGATCACGAACGCAAACGGAATGAGGGTAGAGGCAAATCCCAAGAACAATACAGGAGGGTGTATTACCATCCAATAATTCTGAAGAAGGGGATTGAGATCGTTTCCGTCGGTGATCTTCTCGAGGTAATTGGGGATCAACGGCTGCGTGGTGTCAAAATCAAGGTGCAGGGCGGGTGCGCCATCGAGCACGCCCGAATCACGGAGCAGCAAGAAGGGACTAGAACCGAGTTTCCATCCGAAGATCGAGATGCCGATGATCATGGTGGACAAGCAGAACTGAGCGAAACTCACAACCGTCATTGTCGGCGCCTCCCAGGTTTTGGCAGATCGGATCAGGATCAATCCCAACACACCCTGCCACAAGAGCCACAATAGAAAACTTCCTT
>JBDKIP010000029.1:0-4305 GCA_039797015.1 Bacteroidota bacterium | reverse complement strand
TCGTTGCTTTCCTTGTAGAGGATCACCAGATCCGCATCGGGAAGCTGGGTGGTTTGTATGTTCTTCAGAAAGGCCACCCTTAAATATACTCAATTGTGGTTTGTGTAATTATAATGAAGGGCACATCTGGTTTAAAACGGCAACCATGAAAAAACAAAACGCCATGCAGATCCGGGTTCAGGAACCTTGTATGCAATCTTGGTCAGACATGAAAGAAGAATCGAATGGTCGTTATTGCGGCGCCTGTTCCCAAATTGTGACGGATTTTACGGGTTACACAGATGAGGAACTAATACAGTTCTTTTCAACCGAAAGCACGGGCCGCGTTTGTGGGCGTTTCAGGGAAAATCAAGTCAGCAATACACGTGTCACCTCCCGGCAGGGGTGGATTTGGCTTCGAACCCTCGCCGCAGTCCTGATACCTTTACTTTTCTCTAGCAAATCGGAAGCACAGCAGCAGGATTCTATACCCAAAAAAATGGATACGGGAACCCATGATACCATGGTTCAAAAATGGCGGACGGTGATGGGTATGCCCATTCGTGATCGGTTCATACCCATTGATCCGTCTAAGCGAAAGCAGGGGGGACGCGAAATCAAACGAACCGATCGACGCAAGGAGGAGGAATAACCATAGAGAGCCGATCGTTAAGGGTTGAAGGCCGGATGAAATTTTGACAGGGTTTGCCGAAGAAATTCCCGGTCGAGGTGGGTGTAGATTTCCGTGGTGGTGATGCTGGCATGGCCGAGCATTTCCTGTACAGCGCGAAGATCTGCCCCGCCTTCGATGAGGTGCGTAGCGAAGGAGTGACGAAACGTGTGTGGAGATACGGTTTTTTGAATCCGAGCAGCATCTGCGAGCGACTTGATGATGTAGAAGACCATTACTCTTGACAGCTTTTTGCCTCGGTTGTTCAAAAAGACGAAGTCTTCGTTTCCTTTTTGGATGTTCACGTGATTACGTACAGTGTCGCGGTAGATCTCCAGGTATTTGACGGCGCTGTTGCCTATCGGAATGAGTCGTTCTTTGTCGCCTTTTCCGATCACGCGAATGAATCCCAGGTCGAGGTACAGCTGGGATAAGCGCAAGCCGATCAATTCACTCACGCGCAGTCCGCAACTGTAGAGCGTCTCCAGCATCGCCTTGTTTCGGGTTCCCTCCGGTTTGCTCAAGTCGATCGATTGGATCAATTTTTCGATCTCCTCAAAACTCAGCACATCGGGAAGCGCCCGTTTTTGCTTGGGCGTTTCCAACAACAGGGTCGGATCGTCTTTTACGATGCCTTCTGTCACACAATATTTATAAAAAGTGCGGATGCCCGACAGCATTCTGGATTGCGAGGCGGGACTCATGCCCAGTTCAGCTACGTGTTTGGAGAATTGCTGCAGGTCTCGAAGATGTATCGTTTCCGGTCCGCCCGATAGCCCCGACCCTTGTAAAAATTGGGTCAGGTGTTCGAGGTCCCTCCCATAGGCCTCCACGGTATGGTCGGCCAGTGATTTCTCCAGTTGCAGATAGGCCCGGAAGCCTTTTTTATACGGATCCCACATCCACCTTACTTGTCGATCGTCTCCAGATCAATCTCTTTTTCCAGTTCTTTCCATTGTTCCTGGATCTTGATGCGGACCCAAATTTTCTTTGTCGTAACCCGAACGGAATCGATGTGGTCGTGTATGCGGTCGTAGTCGATGGGCACTTGCTCCCGGAAGGTCATCATGGCATTGGTCCCCTTGGTCATGTGCTCCACGTAAATGTTCCCCCGGTCGGTGTAGGCCATCAGTTCCGGATCGATGTTGAATTTTGGGTCGATCGCATTGATGCCGCTGCTTCGGACGGAAATGCTTTCCCGCTTGTCGTAAGGGAGTTTGATCTGATAGCCCCTTCCGGTAGCGCAATCGTTGAAAAGCAGCCAGGCTTTTTTATTGCCATCAAAGGCACAACGCGCATGCGTAGCCTGAATGGCTACTGCATGGCCCAGCACGGTGCGCAGGCCGATCTTACGGTTTACGCCCATTCCTTCATAGGACCAAAGAAGTGTATCCGCTTGGCATTGATTTGGTGCCAGGACGACGGTCGGTTTTGTCGGGTGGTCTCCGGTAAACCGAATGCTGTCCTTCAAACAAGTGGTGTCGCAAAGCAATGCAGGTGATTGGGTCGAGGAGCCGCAATGTGTGAAGGTTAGGCCCAGTAGTCCGACCAGCCCGAGTAGGACAATTCTCATAAAATGGAGTTGTAATCAAATCTAAGAAATGGCGTTGATATATGGAAGCCCAATATCTTCGCGGCATGTCATCCTCTCCCTCCCAACAGATTCGCACCTATCGTCCGCTTTTTCGAAAGCATCGTACATCCCTTCGTCGTTTTCTCACCCGCATTTCCAAAAATCAACCCCGGGGACTTGATTCGCTGATTCGCTCCCTGGAGCCCGGCGTTTGGAAAACCGTGGATTGTCTATCCTGTGCCAATTGTTGCAAAACCATGACCCCCACCTATACCGATGCCGACCAGAAGCGGATTTCCAAGTATCTGGGTATGACGGTCAATGCCTTCAAAGAAAAATACCTGGAACGGGAAAGAGGTGGAGACCGTGATTGGATGAACCGTGCCAAGCCCTGTAAATTTTTGAACCTGTCGGACAATAAATGCCGCATCTATTCAGTACGCCCGGCCGACTGTGCGGGATTCCCCCACCTGCGCAAGCGATTCACTGATTATGGTCATGTGCATCATCAAAACGTGGAGTATTGCCCGGCGACCTTTGAGCTGGTCCGTCGAATGAAAGAAGCGCTTACGATTACCGACTAAAGTAGATGTCCTCCCGAAAAAAATAATCGATCTGTCCACTCGGCAATCGGGTGATGGACAGCAGATCATATCGAAGCCATTTGTACTGCGGATGTGAACGAAGAAATACACCTGCGGCGGCTTGCAGGTGACGGAATTTCTTCACCGATACACTTTCTTCCGGCCATCCATAAAGATTTCCATTTCTGGTTTTCACTTCAATGATGTGCAGGTATTTCCCCTTCACCGCGATCAGGTCGATCTCGAGTTTACCCATCCGCCAATTCTGATGCAGGATTCTAAATCCGCTGGCCTCCAGCCAGTCCGCCGCCAGCGACTCTCCCCACCTTCCAAAATCCTGATGCTCCGCCATTGATTATCTTTATGCAAGCTCTTGGGAACGAATCAACCGGCCAAGGGATTAAACTCATCATTCATCCGTTTTATGTCGGAATTGTTTCGGTTAAAAGGACAGATCAAGCATTACGATTGGGGAGGATTCACATTCATCCCGGGTCTATTGCAAGTGAACAATGCAGATGAAAAGCCCTTTGCCGAATATTGGATGGGCATTCATCCGCAAGGGCCGGCTGAGTTGATCGATGAGAAAGGAAATGTCAGCTCGTTGATTGACCAGGCACCTCAGCTTTCCTTTCTGCTCAAGTTGCTGGATGTGCGGGACATGCTCTCCATTCAGGTTCATCCAAACAAGGAAATGGCTGAGATCGATTTCAAGCGTGAAAACGATTTGGGTATTCCGTTGGATTCACCCACACGCAACTACAAAGACCCCAATCATAAACCCGAGTTGATGATTGCGCTTAGCGAGTTTTGGCTGCTCCACGGATTTCGTTCAGCCGACTCCCTTTCACAAATCTTTCAACAACATTCCTTCCTGGAGCCACTTAAAAGAGAGTGGGAGGTCTCTGGATATGCCGGTTTGTACAAGTGGATCATGGAGTTGCCACAACAAGAAGTAAATGAGTTGCTCGCGGCCCCCATGGCGGATCTGGTGAATCAATATCACCAAGGGCAATTGGGCAAAAGCGATCCTCGTTTTTGGGCCGCTCGGGCACACCTCAACTTTTCGAAAAATGGGGAGGTGGACCGTGGAATTTTCTCGGTCTTTCTGTTCAATTTGATTCGATTGGAAATAGGAGAGGGGATCTTTCAAGGGGCCGGTGTTCCGCATGCCTATCTGGAAGGGCAAAATGTGGAGATCATGGCCAATTCAGATAATGTGCTTCGGGGCGGTCTCACACCCAAACACATCGATGTGGCAGAGTTGCTTCGGCATGTTCGTTCAGAGCCGATTGATCCCCAAATCCTGAGGCCACTCCCAGATTCTGATGGGTTGCTGAAGTATCCGGCCCCGGTCAACGATTTCAAGATACAGTCCTTGCGGATGGACAAAGGGCAAATCCATCAATTGCGGGCGGACCGACCTTTGATCTTGCTTGTTCCCGAAGGCCGGTTGGAAGTGAATGTCCAGGGGGGGCAGCTTCTCCTTGGTCCACCCG
>JBDKIP010000028.1:0-3829 GCA_039797015.1 Bacteroidota bacterium | reverse complement strand
TCGTTCAATTCGGAGTAGGCATTGGCGACTTCTTTGCCGTTGATCATGAGTTCGAAACGTTCTACCAGTCCTGATTTCTCGCGGTGTTTTTTGGTGAGCGGACTCATCTCTACCGGATAATCGATGATGAATGTTGGTTGGATGTAGGTCTTTTCACATTTTGCACTGAAGATCTCGTCGATCAGTTTTCCTTTGCCCATGGATTCGTCTGCCTGAATATGCAATTGCTTGCAGACAGCGCGAAGTTGTTCTTCGCCCATACGGCTCACGTCAATGCCTGTGTGTTTTTCAATGGCTTCGAAAATGCTCACGCGCTGGAAAGGCGCTTTGAAGGAGATGGTCTTGTCGCCAACGGTCAGCTCGGTGGTGCCACAAACGGCCAGCGCAGTTTTTTCCAGTAGTTGTTCAGTGGTTTCCATCATCCAGAAATAATCCTTGTAGGCGGTATAGAATTCGAGGATGGTGAATTCGGGGTTGTGGGTACGGTCCATTCCTTCGTTTCGGAAGTTGCGGCTGAATTCATATACCCAATCGAATCCCCCTACGATGAGTCGCTTCAGATAGAGTTCATTGGCGATGCGCAAATAGAGTGGGATGTCGAGTGCGTTGTGGTGTGTGATGAACGGGCGGGCAGCAGCGCCACCGGGGATCGATTGGAGTACGGGTGTATCCACTTCGAGTGCGCCGCGTTCGTTTAAAAATTCACGAATGGCATTGATCATTTTTGTCCGCTTGGTGAAGGTGTCCCTCACGGTTGGATTGATGATCAGGTCGGCATAGCGTTGGCGGTATTTGAATTCGGGGTCAGTAACGGCATCGAAGGTTTGTCCCTCTGCTTCTTTGACGATCGGCAGCGGACGAAGGGCTTTGCTGAGTAGCGTGAGCTCACGTACGTGTACGGATGTTTCGCCTGTTTTGGTAGTGAATACGTAGCCCTTGATCCCGATGATGTCACCGATGTCGGTGAGTTTTTTCCAGACGATGTCGTAGAGGGATTTGTCCTCTCCGGGGCAGATGTCATCTCGTTTGATGTACACTTGGATGCGGCCTTGTACATCCTGGATGACGGCAAAATTTGCCTTACCCATGTCACGAACACTCATGATGCGCCCGGCCAGACATACATCCTGAAACGCGTCTTTATTTTCTTCTTTGTAGGATTCTTTTATCTGCGAGCTGTAGCTGTTGACGGGAAAGGAGGCAGCCGGGTATGGGTCGATGCCCATCGTGATGAGTTCGGCCAGTTTTTCGCGGCGAAGTTGTTCTTGTTCGGAGAGGGGTTGTTGGCTCATGGTTATTTTATGCAGTCGCAAAGGTAATGTTCCGTAAGTGGTAAAAAAGAACAGCCTCCCGAAGGAGGCTGTTCGCATCGATCGGGTGGATCGAATTATTTGTTCTTGACGAGATAGCTGAGTTGCAGTCCCATCACGTGGTTGTTGATGTAATCGTCGCCGGTAGCCATTGGCTTGATGTTGCGAAGACCGGCACTGTAGTTGAAAGAAAGACCCCAGCCACATTTCAGGCGGTAGCCCATCAGTACGTTTACGCCATAATCCGCAAAACGAACATGTGAGTTGGCCTCGTTGCCTACATTCACGTTGTCTTCTGAACGCAGCCAGTAGTCAGATTTGGTTGGATCGCGTACGATGGTTTTTGCCACAAAGGCAGAGGGTAGGTTTACGCCGAAGGAAGGTCCGCCTCCGATGAAGAAGTTGTTTCCTTTGGGGCCATTGGTGTTGTAAACGAAGTTGGCTTGCAATTCTGCATAACGCAGAGCGGTCCAACGATCTTGGTTGTTATCCTTTACCTGTGTATTCCCTTTTTGTACATAATACAAACCGGGCATGAAGCTGATGGAGGTTTTCTTAATGGGGGCGTTGATGAACATGCCAAATCCGTATCCACGGCGGCTCTCACCACCTATCTTGTTTCCGCCTACTTCACCGTACATGTCGGATGAAGTGATGCCGGCAGAAACACCGACTTGAGCAGTTTGTGCGGAAACGAAAACGGGCAAGCTGAAGACGATCGCTGCCAACGCAAATATTCTTTTCATAACAGTCATTTTGGTTCACCTACTCGTAACGCTTTTCGGTTAGGGCGCCGTCCCATCCATACCGGGTCGGAATTTTCGCTAAGATAAAGTTTTTGCGCGTTTTACGCTTCGAAAGCCCTGATTTCTTGGGGGTTGTGCATGCCGGGGAAATCGGATGGCCGTTTCCCTAAAATTTTCATAACCCTATGATTTCCATAGCTATATTGATCGAATTCTTTGTAATTTGAGTGCCTAAATTGAAATCCATGGCTCGTATGCGCACCCTCGTTTTGTTTATTTGTTTGCTTGGCTTGCAAGCTTCTGCCCAGTTGAATTTGGCGGGACTTAGTCAGGGCGATGCTTCTTCGGGCATCAAAGAAGCCTTGTCGAAGGGACTTACGACGGCGGTATTAAATTTAAATAAGACCGATGGATTCTTTGGCAATGCGCTCTATAAAGTGTTGCTGCCACCCGATGCACAAAAAATTGAATCGGCTCTTCGAAAAGTGGGGATGGGTCCTCAGGTCGACAAGGCGATCTTGTCCATCAATCGCGGCGCAGAGAAGGCCGTTGGTTCTGCTGCTCCCATTTTTGGAAAAGCCATTCGGGAGATCACCCTCACCGATGCGCTTGGATTGTTGAAAGGGGGCAATAATTCCATCACTCAATTCTTCCGCAGCAAAACACAACAATCGCTGATCGAGGCGTTCACCCCTACGGTGAAAAGTTCCTTGGACAGCACGCAGGCCACTAAGCATTATGCCGATCTGATCAATGCATACAACAAGCTGCCCACCACGTTCAAAAAATCCAATCCCGACCTTACATCCTATGTGGTCAGCAAGTCGGTTGATGCCCTGTTCGATCAGATCTCCAAGGAGGAAGTGAACATTCGCTCCAATCCGGCTGCACGCGGAACGGATATTTTGAAGAAAGTATTTGGGGGAAATTGATCAGCCACCGGCCAGCAAAACCTGCCAGGCCTCGTCCACTTTGTTTTGTTGCAACAATGCGGCAGCATGTTTGTGTAGTTCTCCTTCCATTTCCTCGGGGTTGAGCGAATAATACTGCACGATCTGTTTGACATGCGCATCCTCGAAGGCAGGATCAATATCCGGCATCGTGGTCGTATTTGCCAATTGTGCCAACTGATTGCCGGTCAGCACGGCGCTGTTGCGGATCGATGGGGGCAAGGCATCGAATCCCATGCCCAGCTTCACGTTTGGTTTTTCCACTTCGAACAGACTCGCTTCTGTAACCCCTGTATACCAGTTGCCACCCAGGCGGGCAACGGGCAATATTTTGCGCTGATCCGGTTTTCCGTTTGCATCCAGCAAGGATTCATCGATGTGGATGCAGAGTACTTCGCAGATCACCAGGTTGCCCGCACCTCCTTCTGTTCCAAGTGGTTTGATCTCATTCACCCGGCATTCCATTTTCACTTTTGCTTCTTTGATCATCGGGGGGCGAACGCGAGTGGCTTTCTCTTCGGTAAAACCGGATTTGACAAATTCGTTCACCTCTTTTCCATACTCACAGCTGGCGAGCGATTGTTGTTGAACGATCTCTTGGGTGACCAGGTGGATGACGACCTCGGGCACTTCCTTTACATTTTCCAACGTGTGCTTGGTCGAATTGTCCCTCACTCTTCGGGCAGGCGAAAAGATCACGACGGGTGGATTGGAAGAAAACAGATTGAAGAAGCTGAACGGACTCAGGTTCACGTGGCCGGCCGCATCGATGGTGGAGGCCAGTGCGATGGGGCGGGGTGCCACGATGTGTTGCAGCCAGTTT
>JBDKIP010000027.1:0-4374 GCA_039797015.1 Bacteroidota bacterium | reverse complement strand
CTAAACACTAAACTAAAATCCGGCTACCCCATCATCCCCTCTTCTGTCTGCCACTGCTTCCATCTTGCCATCGGGACGGATTAGAATGATCTCGGTTCTTCCGATTCCTCCGCGTTCTTTTCCGAAGGGATACCCCATTTTTTTCAAGGCTTCCATCGAGGCTGAGTTGAATCCTTTCTCCGGTACGATCTCATCCGGCAACCACTGGTGATGAAATTTTGGCTTGTTGATGGCGTCATCGGCATTCATGCCAAACTCAAGGATGTTGATCAGTGCCTGGAAGATCTGTGTGGGAATGGTGGTGCCTCCCGGTGTGCCGATCACGATGTAGGGTTTGTTGTCTTTCAGCACCAGGGTGGGCGTCATCGAGCTGAGCATCCGCTTACCTGGATGAATGGCATTCGCTTCGCCTCCAATGGCACCAAACATATTGGGTACACCGGGTTTGATGCTGAAATCATCCATTTCATTGTTCAGGAAAAATCCGGCTCCGCCCACAACTGTTTTGCTGCCGTACGATCCATTCAGCGTAGTGGTCACCGCTACCGCATTGCCGTCTCCATCCATCACGCTTAGATGCGTTGTTTCTTCGCTTTCATGGAAGTTCACATTGCCGGGTTCCAATTGGTTGCTGGGGGTGGGGGCATCTGCTCGGTAACTACTCATGCGCATGTTCAGATATTCAGGATCGATGAGTTTGGTGGTCGGTACCGGATAATAGTCTGCGTCTCCCATGTATTTGCTTCGGTCGGCAAAGGCGCGACGCATTACCTCTGTCATCAATTGAACGGAGGCAGTTGTTTGAAAGCCCATGGCACCAAGATTGCGGTCTTCCACCATCTTCATCATTTGATTCAAAAGCAATCCGCCACTGCTGGGCATGGGCATGCCTACGATTCGGTAACCTTTGTAATCAAACTCGTGGGGCGTTCTCCATTTGGCTTGGTAATTTTTTAGGTCTTGCTCGCTGATCAAGCCGTTTCCTCTTTTCATTTCCGCTGCGATCAGGCGGGCTGTTTCTCCTTGGTAGAAACCTGCCTGGCCGTCGGACTGAATTCTTTTAAGGGTTGCGGCCAAATCCGTTTGTATCAGCGTGTCTCCTGCCTTCCAGGGTTTTGTGCGGTGAAAGGCGGTGGGACGGGTATTATACTTTGTCAGATCATTTTGTAAGTAATTCAGTGAGCGCGCTTCGCTTTCGGTGATGACAAAACCTTTTTCAGCAAGTACGATTGCCGGTTCGATCAATTGGGAAAATGGAAGTTTGCCGTATTGATGGGCAGCGAAATGTCCGGCTACCGTGCCGGGTACTCCGGCCGCCAAATGACCGTTCTGACTGCGTTGCGTGCTGGCCACACCATTTGAATCGATGTACATGTCGCGGTGCGCAAGCGCAGGGGCCATCTCCCGATAATCCAATGATACGCGCTTCCCGTTTGCGAGTTGTGCAACCAAAAAACCACCGCCTCCCAAGTTGCCGGCATTTGGATACACAACGGCCAGCGCCAACTGTGTGGCAATGGCCGCATCTATGGCGTTTCCACCTTTTTTCAGGATGATCAACCCGGCCTCAGAAGCCAGTGGATGAGCAGAGACAACTGCGCCTTTGTCCACCACCATCTTCTTCGTGATCTCATACTGGAAGGGGGAATTTTTGCCAGTGAACACTTGTGCCTGGACAGCCAAGGAAATGCTAGAGGCCAGCAGAATGCCGAGCGACAATCGATTGAACATGGGTGCAGTTTGTTCGAAACTAAGAAAATGTTCGATAGCGCAAGTTAAAGCCTCGGCATTCAGTAAATTGCCCGTCTAAACCGATCGCATGCTTCATTCAACTCGCTTCCTATCCAACTGCATCTTTTACTTTTTTTTCTTGTTTGCTTCTTTTCCATTGTGCGCACAGGGATTGACCGATCCGGCCCGTTTTTTGGGGCATCGAGTAGGAGAGCGGTTTACCCCTCATCACCGGTTGGTAGCCTATTTTGAGCGCATCGCACAAGAGGCGCCTGATCGGGTCAAGTTGATCCCTTACGGTACGACCAATGAGGGAAGACCACTGATGGTAGCAGTGATCAGCAGCCCGGCCAACCTCGATCGGTTGGAGTCCATCCGCCTGAACAACCTTCGCTTGGCCAATCTGGCAAAAGACCGAGCCGCCGCCATAGAGGCCGGTGCACCTTCATTGGTTTGGTTGAGCTACAATGTGCACGGAAATGAGGCGTCCTCCTCTGAAGCATCCATGCTGACGCTTTTCACCTTGGCCGCACAACGCGATACGTCTGTACAACGATGGTTGCAAAACACGGTGGTCATCCTGGATCCTTGTTTGAATCCGGATGGACGCGATCGATATGTGAATTGGTACAACAGTGTACTCGGAAAATCGTACGACCCCAGCCCATCTTCCAGAGAACATCGGGAGCCATGGCCGGGCGGACGTACCAACCATTATTATTTCGACCTGAACCGCGACTGGGCCTGGCAAATGCAAGCGGAAAGTCGTCAACGCATGAAGCTCTATCTAGATTGGATGCCACAAGTACACGTCGATTTTCATGAGCAAGGATATAATGAACCATACTATTTTGCCCCAGCAGCGGAGCCTTTTCACGAAGTGATCACGCCTTGGCAACGCAGCTTTCAACACTCGATCGGGAAAAATCATGCTCGATACTTCGATCAGAATGGCTGGTTATATTTTACCAGTCAAGTCTTCGACCTGTTGTATCCTTCTTATGGCGATACCTATCCAACCTACAATGGTTCGATCGGCATGACCTATGAGCAAGGCGGTATTGGGGCCGGATTGGGTGTGATCAATAAAGATGGAGATACATTAACCTTGGCAGACCGTGTATTGCATCACTACACCACCTCCATCAGCACCTTGGAAACAGCAGCCAATCAATCGAATCAACTGATTTCAGAGTTTCGCAAATATTTCAACCAGGCCGTTACCAGCGGCCACGGTGCATATAAATCTTACGTAATACGTTCACAGCCCGGCGATGGCTCCCGCATTCGTTCCCTGATCGACCTGCTCGATAAAAATGGCATTCGATATGAACAGGCAACGGGCGGTGTTGCCAAAGGATTCCGGTATTCCAACGGGAAAGAGGAGTCGTTTACTATTCAACCCGGCGACTTGGTGATCTCTGCCTTTCAACCTCGATCTGCCCTGGTGACCGTACTGTTTGAACCCCGTACCCGTTTGTCTGATTCGGTTACCTATGACATTACTGCCTGGTCGCTTCCATATGCCTACGGATTGGAGGCCTATGCCGCTAAAGAAAAAATCACGGCACAGCCGTTCAGCCCAGTCGCTAAACCCTCTTTTGTTCGATCCTCTTTTGGTTATGCGATTCCTTGGGACGGACTGAGCGCCGTTCGTTTGGTAACTTCCATTGGCAAGGCAGGAATTTTTTTACGGTATGCTGAACAGCCCTTCACGGTTGGTGGCGTTTCCTATCCCGCCGGTACGGTGTTGGTCTTGCCAACCTCCAATCAACATCTAGGAGAACGTTTTCATACGATCATACAGGAAGCTGCAGCAACATCCGATGCCGCGTTGGTGCCTGTCAAAACCGGACTGGTTGAAGCAGGTTCAGATTTTGGAAGTGAAAAAGTACGCAACCTGAAAATGCCGCGCGTGGCCATGGCAACGGGCGAAGGCACCAATGCCAATGCCGGTGGAGAGATCTGGCATCATTTTGATCAGCAGCTGAATTATCCCATACGGTTGGTGAATCATTCGGATCTCGCTCGTATGGACTGGTCGCAAGTGGATGTACTCATTTTGCCTGACGGAAATTATCCGTTCCTCTCCAGCAAGGAGCAAGCAGAAGCTTGTAAGAAATGGATCCAGGGTGGCGGACGTTTGATCGCCTTAGAGTCTGCCATTTCCCACTTGAACGATTGGGGCATCAAATGGAGAAAAACGGAAGACAAACCCTCCGCCAGTGACTCAGTGAATGTATCCAATTATGAATCCAGGGAACGAGATGGGGTATCCGGCATTACGCCCGGATCGATCTGGTCGGTGCAACTGGACAATACCCATCCGCTGGCCTTTGGGTATCCCAAAGTTTATTACACCCTCAAACTCGATGGAAATGTTTTGGAACCATTGAAAGAAGAAGGATGGAACGTGGGGGTTCTAAAGTCGAATGCACCTGTTTCCGGATATGCAGGCAAAGGCTTTCGCACCAATCTTTCGGAGGGGACTTTGTTTGGTGTTCAATCCATTGGGCGGGGACAGATCATCTGTTTGGTTGACAATCCCTTGTTCAGGAGTTTTTGGGAAAATGGGAAGATGCTGCTCAGCAATGCCGTGTTTCTGGTGGGACAATAATCCAACTTCATGAAAAAGTTTGCTCT